>NZ_JACBWZ010000690.1 GCF_013870595.1 Streptomyces sp. WELS2
GCCCGGTGGGCTGGGTGCACGGCGACTTCCACCCGTTCAACCTGCTCTACAAGGACGACGCCCCGGCCGCCATCGTGGACTGGGACCGCCTCGGGGTGCAGCCGCGCGCGGAGGAGGCCGTCCGCGCCGCCGCCATCTTCTTCGTACGGCCCTCCGGGCGGCTGCACCTGCCGAAAGTGCGGGCCTACGCGCGCGCGTACCGGCGCGCGGCCGGTGCCACGCCCTCGGAGCTGGCGGCGGCCGTGCACCGCGTGTGGTGGGAGCGGCTGAACGACTTCTGGATGCTGCGCTGGCACTACGAACGCGGCGACACGCGCGCGGACTGCCAGTTCCCGGCCGCGGCGGCGCTCGCGGTGTGGTGGACGCGCGAGTACGACGCGGTGTGCGACGCGTTCGTGGGGTGAGCCGCGGGCGTCACCCCGATGCGTGCGGCGACCGGGCCGGCGTCACCCCGAGGGTGTCGCGGGCCCGGTGGCCGGTGCGCTTCAACCGGTGGTGTCGCCGCCGGTGGTGGTGCCGACGGTCGTGGTCCCCTCGGCGCTGTTGCCGTCGCCGGTGCCCTGGTCCGTGGTGCCGCCGCCCTCGGTCGTGCCGGCGTCCGTGTTCCCGTCGGTGGTGCCGGCGTCGGTGCCGCCGTTCACCGGGTCCGTGGGCTGCGACGGCGTGGTCTGCGGGGTCGACGGCTGGCGGCTCGGGGGCGGGGAGGCCGACTGCGTCTGGGTGTACGACGGCGTGGTCGCCGGCGCCCCGCCGGAGCCGCCGCCGCTCCTGTCCCAGTTCCCGGTGCCCGTGTCGACGTCCGACGGCGCGCCGGTGTCCTCGTCGGTCGGGGTCGCGGAAGGCGACTCCTTCTCGGTGTTCTTGGAGTGCGTCGAGGTCGGCTTGGTGTCGGATCCGCCCTTGCCGCTGCCGCCGTTCGCGCTGTGCAGCGCCAGCGCCACGCCCGCCGAGATCGCGATGACCGCGAGGACGGCCAGGATCCACAGCTTGCCGCGTCCGCTGCCCCGGTTGCCGTGCCCCTCGAAGCCGCCGTCGTCGCCGCTGCCGTAGCCCGTGGGCAGGATCGGCTGCGGGATCTGCGCGGTGCCGCCCGCGTCCACCGGGTGCGGCATGACGGTCGTGCCCGCGAAACCGGCCGACGGGGTGTGCCGGCCCTCGTGCGCCTCCACCGGGCCGGTGTTCCAGGTACCGGTGTGGCCGCCCTGCTCGTACAGCATCTGCAGGCCGTACTGGACCAGGCCGCGCATCTCCTCGGCGGTCTGGAACCGGTCGTCGGGGTCCTTGGCGAGGGAGCGCATCACCAGGCCGTCCAGCTCCGGCGGGCAGGTGCCGTCGACGACCTGCGACGGCGGCACCGGCATGTCCTGGACGTGCTGGTAGACCACGGAGAGCGGCGTCTCGCCGGTGAACGGGGGCCTGAGCGAGAGCAGTTCGTACAGCAGGCAGCCGGTCGCGTACAGGTCGGAACGGTGGTCGACGGCCTTGCCGAGCGCCTGCTCCGGGGAGAGGTACTGCGGGGTGCCCATGACCATGCCGGTCTGCGTCATCGTCGTGGACGCGCCGTGCAGGGCACGGGCGATGCCGAAGTCCATCACCTTGACGGCACCGCTGTGGGTGATGATGACGTTCGCCGGCTTGATGTCACGGTGCACGATGCCGTGCTGGTGCGAGTAGGCGAGCGCCTCCAGCACCCCCGAGACGATGATCAGGGCCTGCTCGGGGCCCGGCGCCTCGGCGTTCATCAGCAGATCGCGGATGGTGCGGCCCTCGACCAGCTCCATGACGATGTACGGCACGGACTGGCCGCCCACCATGTCCTCGCCGGAGTCGTACACGGCGACGATCGCGTGGTGGTTCAGCCCCGCGACGGACTGCGCCTCGCGGGTGAACCGCGCCTTGGAGACCGGGTCTTCGGCCAGGTCCGCGCGGAGCAGTTTGACCGCGACCGTGCGGCCCAGGCGGACGTCCTCGGCGGCGAACACCTCGGCCATGCCACCCCGGCCGAGCCGGTGCGTGAGCCGGTAGCGCCCGTCGCCGACGAGCCCGCCGTTGCCCCACAGCTCCGGCGCGTCCGACATGCCGCCGCCAGTCGCCTCGGGGTCGGACGGGCCCTGAGAGCGCTGCGTCTGTGCCATCAGTCCTCGCCGTCGTTTCTGCCCGCGGTGCGCGCGGTGTTGTTACGGTCTCCGTCGGCCACGCTACAGCCTCCGTGGGGGCCGCCGGTCCGGAACCGCGACCGGGACGGACCCGAGACGGACCGGTCATGAAACCTCCAGCAGGCGCTGTCGTGCAAGTTCTGTGCGCCGGTCGTACGTCCCCTGTAACGCTTGCGCGACGCTTCTTGCGCGTACGGTCACGGAACGGGCACCGAGCTTGACGTGTCGGTGCCCTCCGGCAGACTTGGCCGGGAATGAGACATTCGATCAAGGCCTGTTCGCTGGATCACGGCGCCGGACGGCCAGTGGGGGACGCGGAGAGATGAGCCAGCACGGCGCACCGGGCCGGTACGCGGGGCAGGCCCTGGCGCAGGGCCGCTACCAGCTGCGCGACCTGCTCGGCGAGGGCGGCATGGCCTCGGTGCACCTGGCGCACGACACGGTGCTGGACCGTCCGGTCGCGATCAAGACCCTGCACACCGAACTCGGCCGGGAACAGGCCTTCCGCGAGCGCTTCCGCCGCGAGGCGCAGGCCGTGGCCAAGCTCACGCACACCAACATCGTCTCCGTCTTCGACACCGGCGAGGACGAGCTGAACGGCATGGCCACGCCGTACATCGTCATGGAGTACGTCGAGGGCCGGCCGCTGGGCTCGGTGCTGGAGGAGGACGTCCGGCGGTACGGCGCGATGCCCGCCGACAAGGCGCTGAAGATCACCGCCGATGTGCTCGCCGCCCTGGAGATCAGCCACGAGATGGGGCTGGTCCACCGCGACATCAAGCCGGGCAACGTGATGACGACCAAGCGCGGTGTGGTCAAGGTCATGGACTTCGGCATCGCCCGCGCCATGCAGTCCGGCGTCACCTCGATGACGCAGACCGGCATGGTCGTGGGCACCCCGCAGTACCTCTCCCCCGAGCAGGCCCTCGGCCGTGGCGTGGACGCCCGCTCCGACCTGTACTCGGTCGGCATCATGCTGTTCCAACTGGTCACCGGGCGGCTGCCGTTCGACGCGGACTCGCCGCTGGCGATCGCGTACGCGCATGTGCAGGAGGAGCCGGTGGCGCCCTCCTCGGTCAACCGCGCGCTGCCGCCCGCCGTGGACGCGCTGGTCGCCCGCGCGCTGCGGAAGAACCCGAACGAACGCTTCCCGACCGCCGAGGCCATGCGCGCCGAGTGCCTGCGCGTCGCGGCCTCCCTCCCGG
>NZ_JACBWZ010000691.1 GCF_013870595.1 Streptomyces sp. WELS2
GCTCGATGCACGCGTCTCCGTCTCCCGGCCACCGTCCACTCCGGCCACCCGGGCCCCGCTGCTGCCCGCCCTGGTCTTCCTGATCGCCGTGACCCAGCTGCCGTTCGCGGCCACGCTGGTGATCTCCTTCTTCGACTGGAACGCCCTGTATCCCAAGGCCCGCCGCTTCACCGGCCTGGACAACTACCGCCAGGTGCTGACCGACGCGGACCTGCGCCACTCGGTGTGGACGACCGTGCTGCTCACCGCGACGGTCGTGCTGGCCAGCCTGGTCCTGGGACTCGTGCTGGCGCTGCTGCTGGACCGCCGGTTCCGCGGCCGCGGCATCGTGCGCACCCTGCTCATCGCGCCGTTCCTGGTGGTACCGGTGGCGGCCGCCCTGCTGTGGAAGCATGTGCTCTACAACCCCGAATACGGCCTGTTGAACGGCTTGTCGCACTATGTGGGCGGCCCACAGCCCGACTGGATCTCCCGCACCCCGCTGCTCGCCGTCGAGGCCTCCCTGGTGTGGCAGTGGACGCCGTTCATGATGCTGATCCTGCTGGCCGGACTGCAGAGCCGGGACCAGCAGCAGATCGAGGCGGCCCGGGTGGACGGCGCCGGCGACTGGCAGATCTTCGTCCACCTCACGCTGCCGCACCTGCGCCGCTACCTCGAACTGGGCGCCCTGCTGGGCTCGATCTACATCGTGCAGAACTTCGACGCGGTGTTCACGCTCACCTCCGGGGGCCTCGGCACCGCCAACCTGCCCTACACCGTGTACCAGAGCTTCTACCAGGCCCACGAGAACGGGCTGGCCTCGGCCGCCGGGGTCCTGGTGGTCGCCGGCTCGCTCGTCATCGCGACGTTCGCGCTGCGCGTGGTGTCGTCGCTGTTCCGCGAGGAGGTGTCCCGCGCATGAGGGCCGTACGCCGCCACGGGCCGGGCCTGCTGGCCTGGTTCGCCGGGATCGTGTTCTTCCTGCCCATCGCGTGGATGGCACTGACGTCCTTCCACTCCGAGGCGGACGCGGCGACCAACCCGCCGTCCTTCACCGCCGCCCTGACCCTCGACGGCTACCGCGAGTTCTTCGGCAGCGGCGGCGGCGCGAGCCCGTGGCCCGCGCTGGCCAACTCCGCGGTGGCCTCTCTCGCCTCGACCCTCCTGGTGCTGCTGCTGGCCCTCCCGGCCGCGTACGCGCTGTCGATCCGTCCGGTGCGCAAGTGGACGGACGTGCTGTTCTTCTTCCTGTCGACGAAGATGCTGCCGGCCGTGGCGGGCCTGCTGCCGGTCTACCTCTTCGCCAAGGACGCCGGGCTGCTCGACAACATCTGGCTGCTGGTCGTCCTCTACACCTCCATGAACCTGCCGATCGCGGTGTGGATGATGCAGTCCTTCCTCGCCGAGGTGCCGGTCGCGGTCATCGAGGCGGCCCGGGTGGACGGCGCCCGGCTCCCGGTGGTCCTCACCCGCGTGGTGGCGCCGATCGCCCTGCCCGGCATCGCCGCCACGGCCCTGATCTGCTTCATCTTCAGCTGGAACGAGCTGCTCTTCGCCCGGGTCCTGACGGGCGTGGTCGCCGAGACCGCCCCCGTCTTCCTGACCGGCTTCATCACCAGCCAGGGCCTGTTCCTGGCGAAGGTGTGCGCCGCGTCGCTCGTCATCTCCCTGCCGGTGCTCGCCGCGGGGTTCGCCGCCCAGGACAAGCTGGTCCAGGGCCTGTCGTTGGGAGCCGTGAAATGAAGGCCGCCGTCATCGAGTCCGTGGGCCGCGCCGTCGTCACCGAGGTCCCCGACCCGGTGCCAGGACCCCGCGAGGTCGTCGTGGAGGTCGCCGCGTGCGGCCTGTGCGGCACGGACCTGCACATCCTCCAGGGCGAGTTCGCGCCCAGGCTGCCGATCGTGCCGGGGCACGAGTTCGCCGGCGAGGTGGTCGGGGTCGGCACCCACGTCACGGAGCTGTCGCCCGGCGACCGGGTCGCGGTCGACCCCTCCCTGTACTGCCACGAGTGCCGTTACTGCCGTACAGGCCACAACAACCTCTGCGAGCGCTGGGCGGCGATCGGCGTGACGACGGCCGGCGGCGCGGCCCGGTACGCCGTCGCCCCCGTGGCGAACTGCGTACGGCTGCCCGAGCACGTGCGCACCGAGGACGCGGCCCTGGTGGAGCCCCTGTCCTGCGCGGTGCGCGGCTACGACGTGCTGCGCTCCCGCCTCGGCGCGCACGTGCTGGTCTACGGCTCCGGGACGATGGGCCTGATGATGCTGGAGCTGGCCAAGCGGACCGGCGCGGCGAGCGTGGACGTGGTCGACGTGAACCCGGCCCGCCTGGAGACCGCCCGCCGGCTCGGCGTCACCGGCGCGGCGGGCAGCGCGGACGAGCTGGACCGGCCGCAGGGCTGGGACGTGGTCGTGGACGCGACCGGCAACGCGGCGGCGATCCAGGACGGCCTGGACCGGGTGGCGAAGGCGGGCACCTTCCTCCAGTTCGGCGTGGCCGACTACGCGACCCGCGTGACCATCGACCCGTACCGGATCTACAACCAGGAGATCACCATCACCGGTTCCATGGCCGTGCTGCACAGCTTCGAGCGGGCGGCGGAGCTGTTCGCGAACGGGGTGCTGGACCCGGAGGTCTTCATCAGCGACCGGATCCCGCTGGAGCGTTACCCGCAGGCGCTGGAGCAGTTCGCGGCGGGCGTGGGGCGGAAGATCGTGGTGGTGCCGTAGGCCGTCCGGCGGGTTCCGTGGGCCGTCCGGCGGGTTCCGGCCGGTAAGGGAACGGTAAAGCGGTGTCGTTCGTTCACCCGGTATGACAGCTATGACCCCAGGCTCGAACATCCCTCTGCCGACCGCGCGCGTGACGGTGGACGTCTCCGCCCCGGTGCGGCTCGACGTGTCGGGCCTGCTGCTCACCGGCGACGGCAAGGTGCGTTCCGACGACGACTTCATCTTCTACAACCAGCCGAACGGCCCCGGCGTGACCTACCGCTCGGGCGGCGGCACGGCTCCGGACGCGGTCACGGTGGACACCGCCGCCGTCCCGCCGGAGATCGAGAAGATCGTCGTCACGGCCAGCCCGGACGCGGCCGGCCAGACCTTCCAGGGCATCGAGCCGACGGCCACGATCCGGGACGCGGACGGCGGCGGTGTGCTGGCGACGTTCACCCCGCCGCGGCTCGGCACCGAGACCGCGCTGGTGGTCGTGGAGATCTACCGCCGCAGCGGCCAGTGGAAGGCGCGGGCCGTCGGCCAGGGGTACGCCGACGGGCTCGCGGGCATCGCGACCGACTTCGGGGTGACGGTGGAGGAACCGGCCTCGTACGGTGTGAGCGAGGTGTCGGCGTCGACGTCGTACGCGGGATCCAGCCAGATGAA
>NZ_JACBWZ010000692.1 GCF_013870595.1 Streptomyces sp. WELS2
CACGCCGGCGTGTTGTCCGGCCCCCTCGGCGTCCCGCACTCCGGGCAGGTGCTGCCCCGCTCCTCCGTCACGCCGCGTCCCCCTCACCCGTCACGCTGTGCTCCCGCCCCCCCGGGAGCTTCCGAGGTTATGCCGACGACCGCCGTTTCCGCAGGACTCGACAGGCCATAACCGGACACACAGATCACGATGGAAGGTGCATCCGAGCCCCGGGAGGTTGCCATGGCCCTGGACACGCACGGCACGGCCGAGCGCACCCGCGGCGGCGAGCACGTTCCGGGCAGCGTGCTCGTGCCGATCGGCGCCCTGCTGCTGGGCCTGCTGCTCGCCGCCCTGGACCAGACGATCGTCTCCACCGCGCTGCCGACCATCGTGAGCGACCTCGGCGGCCTGGAACACCTCTCCTGGGTCGTCACCGCCTATCTGCTGGCGTCCACCGCCGCGACCCCGCTGTGGGGCAAGCTCGGCGACCAGTACGGCCGCAAGCGGCTGTTCCAGACCGCCATCGTGATCTTCCTGATCGGTTCCGCGCTGTGCGGGATGGCCCGGGACATGCCCCAGCTCATCGCCTTCCGGGCGCTCCAGGGCCTGGGCGGCGGCGGGCTGATGGTGCTGTCCATGGCGATCGTCGGCGATCTCGTCCCGCCCCGCGAACGCGGGCGCTACCAGGGCCTGTTCGGGGCCGTGTTCGGCGCCACCAGCGTGCTCGGGCCGCTGCTCGGCGGGCTGTTCACCGAGCACCTGAGCTGGCGCTGGGTGTTCTACGTCAACCTGCCCGTCGGCGTCGTCGCGCTCGCCGTGATCGCCGTCGCGCTGCGCCTGCCCCGGCGCGCCGCCCACCACGTCATCGACTACCTCGGCACCTTCCTGATCGCCGCCGTCGCCACCTGCCTGGTGCTGGTCGCCTCGCTCGGCGGTACGACCTGGCCCTGGGCCTCGGCGCAGATCATCGGGCTCGCCGTGCTGGGCGTCGTCCTCGCCGCGGCGTTCGTCGCCGTGGAGCGGCGGGCCGCCGAACCCGTGCTGCCGCTGAGGCTGTTCCGGGTGCGCACCTTCACCCTGGCGTCCGTCATCAGCTTCGTCGTCGGCTTCGCCATGTTCGGCGCGATGACCTATCTGCCGACGTTCCTCCAGGTCGTGCACGGTGTGACCCCGACCCTGTCGGGCGTGCACATGCTGCCCATGGTGTTCGGCCTGCTGCTGTCGTCCACCGTGTCCGGGCAGATCGTCAGCCGCACCGGCCGCTGGAAGGTGTTCCCGGTCGCCGGCACCGCCGTCACCACGCTCGGCCTGCTGCTCCTGGCCCGGCTGGACGAGCACACCGGGACCGCCGTGACGAGCGCCTACTTCTTCGTCTTCGGCCTCGGACTCGGCCTGGTCATGCAGGTGCTGGTGCTGATCGTGCAGAACGCCGTCCCCTACGGGGATCTGGGCGTCGCCACCTCCGGCGCCACCTTCTTCCGCTCCATCGGCGCCTCCTTCGGTGTGGCCATCTTCGGCACCGTCTTCGCGAGCCGCCTCGGTGACAAGCTCGCCGACGCCTTCCGGGGCGTACGGCTGCCGCCCGGGGCCGACGCCGGCGCGCTGAAGTCCGACCCGCGGGGCATCGCCGCCCTGCCGCCCGCGCCGCGCCAGGCCGCCCTGCACGCCTACGCGTCCGCCATCACCGACGTCTTCCTCTACGCGGCCCCCGTCGCCCTCCTCGGCTTCGTGCTGGCCTGGTTCCTCAAGGAGGACCGGCTGCGCGGCTCGGTCACCGCGCCGGACGTCTCCGAGACCATCCCGCCCATTCCGGTCGAGCGCTCCTCCTACGACGAGTGCTGCCGGGCCCTGTCCGTGCTGGGCACCCGCGAGGGCCGCCGCGAGATCTACCGGAAGATCATCGACCAGGCCGGCTACGACCTGCTGCCCGCCGCGGGCTGGCTGCTGCTGCGCATCCGCCGCTACGGCTCCGTGGAGCCCGGGATGCTGGCCGAGCGCAGCGCGGTCCCGCTCCAGGCGATCATGGCCGCCGCCCGCCAGGTGGAGGAGCGGCGGCTCGCCGAGCGCCGGGGACTGGACCTGGTGCTGACCGACACCGGCCGCGAGGTCGCCGAACGGCTCGCCGCGACCCGCGAGCAGTCGCTGGCCGAGCTGCTCGGCGACTGGTGGCGGCCGGACCGGCCCGAGGACCTGACCCGGCTGGTCCGCGAGCTCACCGGCGAGCTGTGCGGCGCCGAACGCGAACGCCCGCACAACGGGACCACGGTGGCGCAGCTCAGCTGACGGCCGCCGCCTCTCCCAGCTCCTTGCGGAACCAGTGCTCGGCGTAGGGCTCGCTGTTGTGCGGGGCGGTCTCGGTGTAGCCGAGGCGGGCGTACAGGGCGCGGGCCTCGACCAGGTCACCGCGGGTGTCCAGGACGATCCGCCGGGCGCCGAGCGCGCGGGCGGCCTCCTCGGCGGCGGCCACGAGCAGCGGCGCCCCGCCCCGGCCGCGTCGCTCCGGCAGCACGAACACCCGGGTCAGCTCGGCGGTGTCCGCGTCCAGCAGCCGTACCCCCGCCGTGCCGGCGGGGGTGCCGTCGTACCGCCCGACCAGCAGGCACCCGGTGGGCGGGGCCAGGTCCGCGCCGCTGTCCGCCGCGATCTCCCGCTCCAGCTCGGCGGGGTCGGTGCGGCGGCCCTCGTGCAGGAGGTACCAGCGGTCGCTGACCTCCGTGTAGTACGCCCGCCAGAGTGCGGCGGCGGCCGGGGAGTCGTACGGTTCGGCGGTGATCGTCCACGTCATGGCCGTCATTGTGGGGTGCGGGCCGTCGTTTGTGGACCGGGTTCCGGGTCACCCGGGGGGTGAACCGGCCGGCGGAGCCGGTCCGATCGGAAGGGGCCGGAAGGCAACCATGTCCACTTGGCTGATCATTCTGCTGATCGTGGTCGCCGCGGTCGTGGTCCTCGGCGCGGCCGGGCTCGTCGCCTGGCGGGGCCGCGGCCGGCGCGGCGGGACGAGCCTGAAGCGGCGCTTCGGGCCGGAGTACGAGCGGGCCGTCACCCTGCACGACGGGGACACCAAGGCGGCCGAACGGGAACTGTCCGAGCGCCTCGAACGCCACGGCGAGCTGCGCGAGAGGCCGCTGGACGGGGCCGAGCGGCAGCGGTACGCGGACCTGTGGACGGCCGTGCAGGAACGCTTCGTGGACTCGCCGAAGGAGGCGGTGGCCGAGGCCGACCGGCTGCTCGCGCAGCTCGCGGGTGCGCGCGGCTACCCCGACGGCGGGCGGTACGAGGAGCAGGTCGAGGCGCTGTCCGTGCACCACGCCGACCACGTCGACGGCTACCGGCGGCTGCACCGGGTGGCCCGCGAGGGCGGCGGCACAGAG
>NZ_JACBWZ010000693.1 GCF_013870595.1 Streptomyces sp. WELS2
CGGTGCGCCGACGACGACGCCACCGGCGGGCGGGGTCTGGCCCTCGTGGAGTGTCTCGCCGACCGCTGGGGCTGGAGCCCCGAGGGCGCCGGCAAGAGCATCTGGTGTGAACTGGACCGCTGTTCACCGCCCCGGCGGAACGCGGCGCTCGCGTACGGATGCGGACTGCCCGCGTACGAGGGCTTCGCCTTCGAAGCGGTGTAGCGGCCCGGACGCCGCCGGCGTCACGCGGTCATGGGCACACCGGTGCCGCCGTTCACGAGACGGCCACCGGTGCCACGGCGTGCCCGTCGGGCCCACGAACGGCCCGGGCATCGCCGACGGCAGGCATGCGTACCGGCCGGCTTCTCCACAGGCTGTGGACAACTCTTCGGGATCTCCGGGCCGTGCCCTGGGCGAGGAGGCGTCAGGGCGGCGCTTTCCTGAGTGGGCGTCAGGGTTGTCCACAGGCGCCGTAAGCGGGGGAGGCGGCTGTCGGTGCCGCCCCCTACCGTCGAGGCATGAGTTACCGCGATGTCGTCTCCCGGCGGGTCCTGGTCTGGGCCGCGGTCTGCCTGGTCGCCCTGATACCGGCGGCGCCGGGCATGGCGGTGGCGCCGGCCGTGGCGGGACCGCTCCAGTCCGGGGCGATGCTCACCCGCAACCTGTCGCTGCGCGAGGCGCTCCCGCCACACGCCCTGGCGGCCGGGTATTCCGTCATGTACGCCGCCGTAGGCGCCGGTTACGCGGCCACCGGCTCGCTCGCCGGTGCCCTGCTGCCGCTCACCGCGCCCTCGACGGCGGTCCTGGCGGGCGTGGGCCTCACCCTGCTGCTGACGGCGGTCGGCTGGTGGGGCGAGATACGCGCCGGCCGGTCAGCGCGGAGTGCCGGCGCCGGCGCCGGCACGACCGGTGCGGCCGGACAGCTCGGTGCCGCCGTTGGTGCGGAAGGTGCGCCGGTAGGCGGTGGGGGTGACGCCCAGCGCGGCCTGTAGGTGCTGGCGCATCGACTGGGCCGTGCCGAAGCCGGACTCCCGGGCCACCTGGTCCATCGACAGCCCGGTGGACTCCAGCAGTTGACGGGCCCGCTCCACGCGCCGCTGGGTGAGCCACTGGCCGGGGCTGATGCCGACCTCCTCGCGGAAGCGCCGGGTGAAGGTGCGCACCGACATCGCCTCCTGCGCGGCCATGTCCCGCAGCTGGATCGGCTCGTGCAGCCGGCCGAGCGCCCAGGCGCGGGCGGTCGCCGTCGTGGCGAGCTGGGGATCGGGCACCGGGCGCTGGACGTACTGGGCCTGGCCGCCGTCGCGGTGGGGCGGTACGACCGTGATCCGGGCGACGTCGTTGGCGACCGCCGTGCCGAAGTCGCGGCGGACCATGTGCAGGCACAGATCGAGCCCGGCGGCCACCCCGGCCGAGGTCAGCACGTCGCCGTCGTCGATGAACAGCACGTTGGCGTCCACCTCGACCTTCGGGAACATCCGCTGGAATCGCTCGGCGTCGGCCCAGTGCGTGGTGGCCGGCCGGCCGTCCAGATAGCCGGCGGCGGCGAGCACGTAGGCTCCGGTGCATATGGAGGCCAGCCGGGTGCCGGGGCGGATGTGGGAGAGGGCGACGGCGAGTTCGTCGGTGAGCCGGCCCTCCTCGTAGACCGGGCCCAGCTCGTAGGAGGCCGGGATGATCACCGTGTCGGCGGTGGCCAGCACCTGCGGGCCGTGCGGCACGTGCAGGGTGAAGTCGGCGTCCGTCTCGACCCGGCCGGGCGGGCGGACGGAGCAGGTGACGACCTCGTACAGGCGGCGCCGCCGGGCGTCCCGGGGACGGCCGAAGATCCGGTGCGGGATGCCCAGTTCGAAGGGCAGCAGGCCGTCCAGGGCGAGAACGGCGACCCGGTGCGGGCGGAACGCGCCTTCGTAGGTCATGGCCCGATCCTAACGAATGCTGTCCTTCGGGCCACTCGATGTGACAGGTGCGCAAATCGGAGGCTCGTGACGTGACTCAGACAACCCCAGCCGCCGCCCCCGTTCAGGTCCCGCCCCCACGGCGCCGCCGAGTGCACCGCGCCTGGTTCGTCGCCGCCGTCACCTTCGTCACGATCACGGGCGCGGCGGCCTTCCGTTCGCTGCCCGGTCTGCTCATCGACCCGCTGCACCAGGAGTTCGGCTGGTCGCGCGGCACGATCGGCGCGGCCGTCTCCATCAACCTGGCCCTGTACGGGCTGACCGCGCCGTTCGCCGCCGCTCTGATGGACCGTTTCGGCATCCGCCGGGTGGTCGCCGCCGCGCTCACCGTGATCGCGTTCGGCTCCCTGCTGACCGTGTGGATGACAGCACCCTGGCAACTGCTTCTGTGCTGGGGCCTGTTGGTAGGGCTGGGCACCGGCTCCATGGCGCTGGCGTTCGCCGCGACGGTCACCAACCGCTGGTTCACCGAGCGGCGCGGCCTGGTCAGCGGCATCCTCACCGCGGCCTCCGCCTCCGGGCAGTTGATCTTCCTGCCGCTGCTGTCCCGGGTCGTGGAGGGCCACGGCTGGCGGCCCGCCGCGGTCACGGTCGGGCTGACCGCGCTGGCCGTGGTGCCCCTGGTCTGGCTGCTGCTGCGCGACCACCCGGCCGACGTGGGCGAGAAGCCGTACGGCGCGAGCGAGTTCGTGCCCAAGCCGCCGCCGGTCGCCGGCGCCGCCCGCCGTACGCTCACCGTGCTGTCCGCCTCCGTCCGCACCGGCACCTTCTGGCTGCTGGCCGGCACCTTCGCGATCTGCGGCGCCTCCACCAACGGACTGGTGCAGACGCACTTCGTGCCCGCCGAGCACGACCACGGCATGCCCGTGACGACGGCGGCCTCGCTGCTCGCGGTCATCGGCGTGTTCGACGTCGCCGGCACGATCGCCTCCGGCTGGTTCACCGACCGGTTCGAACCGCGCCGCCTGCTCGCCGTCTACTACGCCCTGCGCGGACTGTCCCTGCTCTTCCTGCCGATGCTGCTCGGCCCCTCCATAAAGCCGTCGATGATCTTCTTCATCATCTTCTACGGACTGGACTGGGTGGCCACCGTCCCGCCCACCCTGGCCCTGTGCCGCGAGCAGTTCGGCGAGGACAGCGCCATCGTCTTCGGCTGGGTCCTCGCCTCCCACCAGATCGGCGCGGCCCTCGTCGCCTACCTCGGCGGTGTAGCCCGGGACGTCTTCGGCTCCTACGACCTGGTCTGGTACGCCTCCGGCACCCTGTGCGCGGCGGCGGCCCTGATGTCCCTGGTCATACGGCGCACGGCCCCGGCCGTGACGCCCGCCGTACCCTGAACCCGCCACCAGGGAAAGAAGTCCGTGCTGGGCGGTGTCGCGCAGAGCCGCGATGTCCCGGAGGCGACGGCGGCGGC
>NZ_JACBWZ010000694.1 GCF_013870595.1 Streptomyces sp. WELS2
AGTAACCGGTGAGCAGCTGGCTGCTGCGGGAGGTCTCCAGCTTCAGCGCGGTGCGCGGCAGCAGCGTGCAGCCGAGGCCGCCCGCCACCAGCTGCACCAGCGTGGACAGCCCGGCGGCCGTGGTGGTGACCGGCGCGTCCTCGCGGCCGGCCTCCCGGCAGATGTCGAGGGCCTGGTCGCGCAGGCAGTGGCCCTCGTCCAAGAGCAGCAGATGCAGCTCCTTCAGGGCCTCGCGGGGTATGCCCTCCCGGCCGCCGAGCCAGTGGTCGAGCGGCGTGACGAGCACGAAGTCCTCGTCGAACAGCGGGAGTTCGACCACGCCGGGGACGCCGAGCGGCACCGCGAGCAGCAGCAGGTCGAGCCGCCCGGAGTGCAGGCCGTCGAGCAGGCTGGCGGTCTGCTCCTCGTGCACCTGGAGGTCGAGCTGCGGGTAGCGCTCGTGCACCAGCCGGAGCACGGCCGGCAGCAGATACGGCGCGACGGTCGGGATCACCCCGAGGCGCAGCGCGCCCGTGAACGGCGCCCGGACCGCCTCGGCCTCCTCCAGCAGCGCGCCGACCTCGTCCAGCACCGCCCTGGCCCGCACCGCCAGCCGCTCCCCCGCGGGCGAGAGCAGTACCTTGCGCGTCGTACGCTCGAGGAGGGTCACCCCGAGGGTCTCCTCCAGCGCGGACACGGCACCGGACAGGGCGGGCTGGCTCATCCCGATGGCCGCCGCCGCGTCCCGGAAGTGCAGATGCTCGGCGACGGCGACGAACGCCCGCAGTTGCGACAGGGTCGGCTGCCGTCGCTTTCCATTGCCCACCGTCACTGATAAGCACCTCCAATCAACACGACCGAGTGTAGCTATTTCCCTAATCAATGCACCCTGTGCCACCATCGGCAGAGTCCAACCCCATGGGAAACGCCCCAAAAGGGAAGTTTCTTCGCTGCAAGGAGAGCCTGTGCTCACTGTCGGTGACAAGTTCCCCGAGTTCGATCTGACCGCCTGCGTCTCGCTGGAGAAGGGCAAGGAGTTCGAGCAGATCAACCACAAGTCCTACGAGGGCAAGTGGCTCGTGGTCTTCGCCTGGCCCAAGGACTTCACGTTCGTGTGCCCGACCGAGATCGCCGCGTTCGGGAAGCTGAACGACGAGTTCGCCGACCGCGACGCCCAGATCCTCGGCTTCTCCGGTGACTCCGAGTTCGTCCACCACGCCTGGCGCAAGGACCACCCGGACCTGACCGACCTGCCGTTCCCGATGATGGCGGACCCCAAGCACGAGCTGATGCGCGACCTCGGCATCGAGGGTGAGGACGGCTACGCCCAGCGCGCCGTCTTCGTCGTCGACCCGAACCACGAGATCCAGTTCACGATGGTCACCGCCGGTTCCGTGGGCCGTAACCCCAAGGAGGTCCTGCGGGTGCTGGACGCCCTGCAGACCGACGAGCTGTGCCCGTGCAACTGGTCCAAGGGCGACGAGACCCTGGACCCGGTCGCGCTGCTGGCTGGTGAGTGACCCGTGTCGCTCGACTCCCTGAAGTCCCGTATCCCGGACTACGCCAAGGACCTGAAGCTCAACCTGGGCTCGGTCATCGGCAACTCGGAGCTGCCGGCCCAGCAGCTGTGGGGCACGGTGCTGGCGACCGCGATCGCCTCCCGCTCCCCGATCGTGCTGCGTGAGCTGGAGCCGGAGGCGAAGGCGAACCTGTCGCCGGAGGCGTACCAGGCCGCCAAGTCGGCCGCCGCCATCATGGCGATGAACAACGTCTTCTACCGCACCCGGCACCTGCTGTCCGACCACGAGTACGGCACCCTGCGCGCGGGCCTGCGGATGAACGTCATCGGCAACCCGGGCGTGGAGAAGGTCGACTTCGAGCTGTGGTCGTTCGCGGTCTCCGCGATCAACGGCTGTGGCATGTGCCTGGACTCGCACGAGCAGGTGCTGCGCAAGGCCGGCGTGGAGCGCGAGACCGTCCAGGAGGCGTTCAAGATCGCCTCCGTGGTGCAGGCGATCGCCGTCACCGTGGACGCCGAGGCCGTCCTGGCCGAGTAGGACCCCTCCCGAAGACCCCGCTCACTCCTCGTGGGCGGGGTCTACGTCGTCCCCGGCGGCCTTGCCCCCGGCGTTCGCGGCCCCCTGGTCCTCCGCCTTCGCGGTGTCCCCGGTGTCCGGGGTGTCCTCGCCGGCGGTCTTCCCGGGTCCCTCGCCGGAGGCCGGAGCGGCCGCTTCCTCCCCGGCGGCCCCGTCCTCCACGGCCGCGTCGGGCTGCTGCCGCGCGTACGTCCGCAGATATCCCACCACCGTGTTCGTCACCGCGACCAGCGGTACGGCGACCACGGCGCCGCCGATGCCGGCCACCATGCCGCCGGCGGCCACGGTCAGCACCACCGCCAGCGGGTGCACCCGCACCGCGCGGCCGAGGATGAACGGCTGGAGCACATGGCCCTCGATCTGCTGCACGGCGAGCACCACCACCAGCGTCATCAGTGCCGTGAACACGCCCTGGGTGACCAGTGCGACGATCACCGCGAGCGCGCCGGAGGCGACCGCGCCGACCAGCGGGATGAAGGAGAACAGGAAGATGAACACGGCCAGCGGGACGGCCATCGGCACGTCCAGGAAGTAGATGCCGATGCCGATGAAGATCGCGTCGATGAGGGCGACCAGCACCGTGCCGCGCACATACGCGGTCAGTGTGCGCCAGGCCCGCGGGCCGGCCCCGGCCACACCCGGGCGGGCGGCGGCGGGCACCAGCTTCAGGAACCACTCCCAGATGCGCTTGCCGTCGTAGAGCAGGAAGAGCGTCGAGAAGAACACCAGCAGTATGCCGGTGAGGGCCTCCACGATGACCTGGACGCCCTCCAGGCCCGCGGACGTTATCTGGTCGGCGTTGGCGCCGATCGCCTCGCGGAGGTTCTTGGCGATCTGGTTGATCTGCTTGTCGGTGACGTGGAAGGGGCTCTTCAGCAGCCAGTTGCGCAGGTCGTCGATGCCGGACTGGATCTGGTTGGAGAGCGTGTCGATGTTCTCCATCACCTGCCAGGTCACGAACCAGCCCATGAGGCCGATGACGACGAAGCCGCTGATGGCGGTGAGCGCGGTGGCCGGGCCGCGCGGCACCCCGCGCCGGGTGAGCCGGGCGACCGTCGGCTGGAGCAGGGCGGTGACCAGCAGGGCGATGACGAAGGCGAACACCACCAGCTGGATGGCGCTGATGACCCGCATCAGCACCCACAGGGTGCCGGCCAGCACCAGCAGCCGCCAGCCCGCCTCGGCGGCGACCCGGACACCCCAGGGCACCGGCCAGGCGTTACGCCCCACTGGTCCCCTTGTGGGGTGAGCCACACGGCCCCGGGGGT
>NZ_JACBWZ010000695.1 GCF_013870595.1 Streptomyces sp. WELS2
GCCCATGCCCAAGGGCCATGTGATGGGCGTGCCCGGCACGGCCGCCGCGCTGACCGGAGTCCTGTCCGCCGAGGGCCTGGCCCGCATCGAGCGCGACGCCGACCTGCCCCGCACCGAGACGGGCGACGACGTGGCCGTCGGCGAGTACGTGGCGGCCCGGCTCGGCCGCGAGGTCGTCGACCGCCTCGTGGAACCGCTGCTGGGCGGGGTGTACGCGGGCGACGCCTACCGCATCTCGATGCGCTCGGCCGTCCCGCAGCTCTTCCAGGCCGCCCGTGCCCACACCTCCCTCACCGAGGGCGTCCGCGAGATCCAGGCGAAGGCCGCCGCACAGCGGCAGACCGGGCCGGTCTTCATGGGCATCGCCGGCGGCATCGGCCGGCTGCCGCTCGCGGTCGCCGAGTCGGTGCGCGCCCGCGGCGGCGAGATCCTCACCGGCGCCCCCGCCCGCGAACTGCGCCGGGAGCCGGACGGCTGGCGGATCACCGCGGGCGAGCGCGTGCTGCGCGCCGACGCGGTCGTGGTCGCCGTACCCGCCCCGGCCGCCGCCACGCTGCTGCGCGCCGAGGCCCCGGGGGCCGCCGCCGAGCTGGCCGCCGTCGAGTACGCCTCCATGGCCCTGGTCACCCTCGCCTACCGGCGCGCCGACGCGCGTCTGCCCGAGGGCAGCGGCTTCCTCGTGCCGCCCGTCGACGGCCGCACCATCAAGGCGTCCACCTTCGCCTCCCGCAAGTGGGCCTGGATCGCCGAGGAGGACCCGGAGATGGTGGTGCTGCGCACCTCCGTGGGCCGCCACGGCGAGACGGAGATCCTCGGCCGGGACGACGCCGGCCTGGTGGAGGTCTCCCGGCACGACCTGCGCGAGGCCACCGGCCTGGACGCCGTCCCGGTGGAGACCAGGGTCACCCGCTGGACCGACGGCCTGCCCCAGTACCCCGTCGGGCACCACGCGCGCGTGGCCCGCGTCCGCGAGCACGTCGCCAAGCTCCCGGGGCTCGCGGTGTGCGGCGCCCAGTACGACGGCGTGGGCATCCCGGCGTGCATCGCGAGCGCCTACGCCGCGGTGGACCGGCTGGCGGGCGACGACCGAGGCGTCCGGGAGCTGACGGCCAACCCGGTGCAGAGCCTGCACGGCGGAGCGGGAGAATAGGGACCATGAGTGACGACGCCCCCATCACCGAGTCCGGCAGGATCCCGAACAAGGGCAAGCTGGCCAAGGACCTCAACGAGGTCATCCGCTACACCCTGTGGTCGGTCTTCAAGCTGAAGGACGCCCTGCCGGAGGACCGCGCGGGATACGCCGACGAGGTCCAGGAGCTGTTCGACCAGCTCGCCGCCAAGGACGTCACGGTCCGCGGCACCTACGACGTGTCCGGTCTGCGCGCCGACGCCGACCTCATGATCTGGTGGCACGCCGAGACCAGCGACCAGCTCCAGGAGGCGTACAACCTCTTCCGCCGCACCAGACTGGGCCGCGCGCTGGAGCCGGTCTGGTCGAACATGGCGCTGCACCGCCCGGCCGAGTTCAACCGCTCGCACATCCCGGCGTTCCTCGCCGACGAGACGCCCCGGAACTACGTCAGCGTCTACCCGTTCGTGCGCTCCTACGACTGGTACCTGCTGCCCGACGAGGACCGCCGCCGGATGCTCGCCGACCACGGCAAGATGGCCCGCGGCTACCCGGACGTGCGCGCCAACACGGTCGCCTCGTTCTCCCTCGGCGACTACGAGTGGATCCTCGCCTTCGAGGCCGACGAGCTGTACCGCATCGTCGACCTCATGCGCCACCTGCGCGGCTCCGAGGCCCGTATGCACGTCCGCGAGGAGGTCCCGTTCTTCACGGGCCGCCGCAAGGACATCGGCGACCTGGTGGCAGGGCTCGCCTGAGCCGCCCCGAAGGGGCGCGGGGAACGGCGCGAGGAAGCACAACGTCCCGCAGCCGCCCGACGGCATGACAGGCCACCCCACTAGGCGCCTTCGGGCCGAGCCGCCGGAGGCCGGCGTGGCGCGCACGACGCGTGCCGCGCCGGCACCCGGCCCTCCAGCAGGTACGCGTACAGGTGCCCGTTGACGCAGGCGTTCGGCCCGCCCGCGATCCCGTGCGTCCCCGCGTCCCGCTCCGTCACCAGCACCGACCCGGCCAGCCGCCGGTTCATCGACAGCGCCCCCTGGTACGGCGCCGCGGCGTCCCGCTCGGCCGCCAGGATCAGCACCGGCGGCAGCTCGCCCGGCCCGGTCCGCACGTCCAGCGGCTGCTGCCGGGGCGCCGGCCAGTAGGCGCACGGCAGGTTCGTCCAGGCGTTGTCCCAGGTCTCGAAGGGCGCCACCCGGGCGAGGCGGGTGTTGTCGCGGTCCCACACCCGCCAGTCCGTCGGCCAGGGGGCGTCGTTGCACTCGACGGCGGTGTACACGGCCGACGCGTTCTCCGCCTCGGCGGCCGTCTCCGGGTGCGGCGCGGCCAGCCGGACCAGCGGCCCGGGGTCGCCGTGCAGATAGGCCGAGAGGGCCGCGGCCCGGCTCGGCCAGTAGTCCTCGTAGTACGCGGCGGTCAGGAACGCGTTGTGCAGCTCGCCGGGGCCCACCTTCCCGGCCAGCCGGTCGCGCGCGGTGTCGTAGGCGCGCTGCACCCGCTCGGGCGTGGTGCCGAGCCGGTACACGTCGTCGTGCCCGGCGATCCAGTCCCGGAAGTCCGCCCAGCGGTCCTCGAACGCCGCCGACTGCTCCAGATTGCCGCGGTACCAGATCTTCTCCGGGTCCGGGTCCACCGCCGCGTCCAGCACCATGCGCCGCACGTGGGAGGGGAACATCGCCGCGTACAGCGCGCCGAAGTAGGTGCCGTACGAGGCGCCCATGAAGGTCAGCCGGTCCTCGCCCAGCGCGGCCCGCAGCACGTCCAGGTCCCGGGCGTTGTTCAGCGAGGTGTAGTGGCGCAGCCGGGTCCCGGACCGCCGGGCGCAGCCGCGCGCGTACGCCCGCGCCCGCGTGACGCGCTCCCGTTTGTACGCCTCCGAGGGGTGTTCCGGTGCGTCGGTGGGCGCCTCGAGGAAGCGTTCTGGATCCTCGCAGGACAGCGGTGCCGAGCGGCCCACCCCGCGCGGGGCGTAGCCGACCAGGTCGTAGGCGGCGGCGATCTGCTGCCACGGGGGAAGCGTGCCGGCCAGCGGGAAGTACATGCCGGAGGCGCCGGGGCCGCCCGGGGCGAAGACCAGGGCGCCCTGCCGGGGGACCTTCCGCTTGCTGTTGTGCGGGTCCTGCTGGGTGGCCCGGGCCCGGCTGACGGTCAGCTCGATCTGCTCCCCTTCGGGGTGGGCGTAGTCCAGCGGGACGCTCACCGTGCC
>NZ_JACBWZ010000696.1 GCF_013870595.1 Streptomyces sp. WELS2
CGGCGGCGCGGCACCCGGCGCCAGCTGGCCGAGGAGTCGGCGGACCCCGGCAAGACGGAGGAGTCGCTGGAGGCCCTGGTGCGGGCCCGGCTGGTGACGCTGGACGCGGACACCGTGGAGATCACCCACGAGGCGCTGCTGCACGCCTGGCCCCGGCTGCGGCACTGGATCGACGAGGGCCGCGGCGACCATCTGCTGCGCCAGCGGCTGGAGGAGGACGGCCGGGCCTGGGAGGACTCCGGCCGGGACAGCTCGCTGCTGTACCGGGGTTCGCGGCTGGAGCAGGCCCGCAACTGGGCCCGGTCGGCCGGCGACACCTTTCTGACCCGCAGCGCGATGGAGTTCCTGGCCGCCTCGGTGCGGCTGCGCAAGCGGACGGTGTGGCTGAGCCGGGCCGCGGTGGCCGCGCTGGTGGTACTGGCCGTACTGGCCGCCGGTTCCGCCGTGATCGCCTGGAAGCAGCGCGACGACGCCGTGTTCGAGCAGGTCCTCGCCGAGGCCGACCGGGTCCAGCACACCGACCCGTCACTGGCCGCCCAGCTGGACCTCGTCGCGCACCAGCTGCGCTCCGGTGACGAGGGCACGTACAGCCGCCTGCTGTCGATCGTGAACGCGCCGCTGGCCACCCCGCTGTCCGGGCACACCGGCGCGGTCTACCTCACCTCCTTCAGCCCGGACGGCCGCACCCTGGCCACGGCCAGCTACGACCGCACCGTCCGGCTGTGGAACGTCGCCGACCCGAACCGCCCGGCACCGCTCGGCAAACCGCTGACCGGGCACACCAGCTGGGTGAGCAGCGCCGTGTTCAGCCCGGACGGCCGCACCCTGGCCTCGGCGGGCGACGACGGCACGATCCGGCTGTGGGACGTCGCCGACCGCGCGCACCCCGTCCCGCTCGGCGATCCGCTCGCCGGACACCGGGGCACGATCTACCTGGTGGCGTTCGGCCCGGACGGCCGCACCCTGGCCTCGGCCGGGGAGGACGGCACGGTACGGCTGTGGGACATGACCGACCCGCGCCGCCCCAAGCCGCTCGGGACACTGCGCGGACACACCGCCGCGGTGCGCTGCGTGGCCTTCTCCCCGGACGGGCGCACCCTCGCCAGCGGCGGCGACGACAACTCGATCCGCCTGTGGAACGTGGCCGACCCGCGCCGGCCGGAGCCGATGAAGACCCTGCGGGGGCACACGGACCTGGTGCACTCGGTGGCCTTCAGCCCCGACGGGAGCACCCTGGCCAGCGGCAGCGCGGACGACACCATCCGGCTGTGGGACGTACGCCGGCCCGGCGGCGCGACGGCGCTCGGCGACCCGCTGACCGGTCACACCGGTCCGGTCTGGTCGGTCGCGTTCAGCCCCGACGGGGGACGGCTGGCCGCCGCGAGCGCGGACAGCACGGCCAGCCTGTGGAACGTCACCGACCCCGCGTCCCCGTCCCAGGTCGGCGAGCCGCTCGCGGGCAGCAGCGGGGAGATGTACGCGCTGGGGTTCCGCCCGGACGGCCGTACCCTCGCCACCGGCAGCGGGGACGGCAAGGTGCGCCTCTGGTCGGTCCCGACCTCGGACATGGTCGGCCGCAGCGGGGCGTTCCGGCGGGACGGCAAGGTGCTGGCCACCGCCGCCCGCGACGGCCGGCTGCGGCTGTGGAACGTGACCCGGCCCGGCCGGCCCGTACTGCTGGGCCGGCCGTTCATGCGGGCCGACGGCGACCAGCGCTCCATGGTGTTCTCGCCCGACGGCCGCGTCCTGGCCGTCCTCACCGGTGTCCGCACGGTGCACCTGTGGAACGTCTCCGACCCCGCCCACCCGGTCGCCGCCGGCCCGCCGCTGACCCTGCGCACCCGTTTCATGGGACCGGACGCGCTGGCCTACAGCCCGGACGGTCGCACCCTCGCCACCGCCTACGACGACCGCACCGTCCAGCTGTGGGACGTCACCGACCCCGCGCGCGCCAAGCCGCTCGGCCGACCGCTCACCGGTCACCGGGGCTACGTCAACGCGCTCGCCTTCAGCCCCGACGGGCGCACCCTGGCCAGCGGCAGCGCGGACAGCGGGATCCGGCTGTGGGACGTCAGCGACCCCGCCCGCACCCTCCCCCTGGGCTCCCCGCCGGCCGAGCACTCCGGTCCGGTGAACTCGCTCGCCTTCAGCGCCGACGGGCACACCCTGGCCAGCGGCAGCGACGACGACACGGTCCGCCTGTGGAACGTCACCGACCCCGCGCGCGCCGAACCCCTCGGCAGGCCGCTCACCGGCCACACCGAGGCGGTGACGTCCCTGACCTTCAGCACCGACGGCCACACCCTGGCCAGCGGCGGCAACGACAACACGGTCCGCCTGTGGAACGTCACCGACCCGGCCCGGGCGACCCCGATCGGCCAGTCCATGAGCCCCAACGCCAAGACCGGCCACTTCCTCTCCTTCAGCCCCAACAGTCACGTCCTCGGCGTCTCCAGCGGCACGGACACGGTCCGCCTGTGGAGCCTGGACGCGGACACGGCGATCCGCCACATCTGCTCGGTCACCCGGGGCGTCCTGACGAAGCAGCGCTGGCAGGAGTACCTGCCGCGCCTCTCCTACGACCCTCCGTGCGGTCGATGATCGGCCAACCTGCCTGATTTCCCCTGGACTTGGCCCCACACAACCGACAACCTTGTTACCCTTGGCCATAGCCCGATCGCTGGTGCATCCCCCGTCGCCAGCGGTCGGGTCTTTTGCTTCCCCACCGAAAACCACCCACACACGCAGAAGACCCCCGGCCCATCGGACCGGGGGTCTTCTCGCTGGTGGGGCTAACAGGATTTGAACCTGTGGCCTCATCCTTATCAGGGATGCGCTCTAACCAACTGAGCTATAGCCCCGCCGCGCTTTGCGGTGTGTGTCCCGCGCGCTGACTCCTGAAGATTAGCGCACGACACCGTCAGTCCCAAAATCGGTTGTCGGGGGCCGTCAGGACGCCGCCGGCCGGCGGGTCACTCGTCCTCCGCGAGGGTCAGCTCGATGCCGCCCACGAAGCCCGCGGAGAGGTTGTAGATGAACGCGCCGAGCGTCGCCAGCGCGGTCGCCAGGACCACGTCGATGACCGCGATGACCGACGTGAACGTCAGGACGTGCGGAAGGGACAGGAACGCCTGGAGGTCGAAGCCGTTGGCCTCGTTGGAACCGGTCGCCTCCGAGATCGTGCCGCCGACCGTCGAGAACACGCCCATCGCGTCCATCACCATCCACAGCACCGCCGAGGCGACGATCGTGCAGATGCCGAACGCGATGGAGAGCAGGAAGCTGACCTTCATCACCGACCACGGGTCGGCCTTGGCCACCCGCAGCCGCGCCTT
>NZ_JACBWZ010000697.1 GCF_013870595.1 Streptomyces sp. WELS2
CCAGGCGCTCCAGGCCCGGGCCGTCGGCCGGGCCGCCCGGCTCCGTCATGTAGGTGTCCCGGCGGATCTCCACCATCAGCGCGCCGACCCGGGCGTCCCTGCCGTAGAACTCCAGCGGTACGTACGTCCCGGCGAACGGGCTGTCCAGTCCCGTCTCCCCGCAGCCGGCGAACGCCTCGCGGGCGGCCCCGGTCAGGGCGGGCGGGGTGTGGAAGGCGTCCGTGCCCAGGCACACCGGGGGGCGCGGACCGGTGCCGTGCAGCTCGTAGGGGAGCGGCTCGGTGGGGTACGAGTGCACGTCGATGATCACGGCGCGCCCGGTCGCGGCCAGCCGGCCGGCCACCGCCTCGGTCATGGCCTTCGCGTACGGCCGGAAGTACCGGGCCAGCAGCGGCTCCGGGTCGGCGTCCGCCGGCCGCAGCGCGGCCCGGTGCGTGGTCCGCGTGTACACGGCGCCCATCCCGACGGCCGCCATCTCCTCCCGCTCGTCCGGGAACCGCTCCGGGTCCACCACCAGCCTCGACAGCCGGTTGACGAACCGCCAGGGCCGGACCCCGGCGAGCGCGGCGGCCCGCTCGGCGAGCTCGGCGGTGTGCGCGTCCGTGATGTGGTCCAGCTCCCGCTCCAGCCCGCCGTCGTCCAGCACGATCCCGGCGCGCACGTCGTCCGGTATCGCCCGCGAGGAGTGCGGCACGTGCAGCAGCACGGGGGAGTCCGGGGCACCGGGCAGGAGGTCGAAACAGGTCACGGGCTGCTCCAGGGGCGTGTCGGTGGCATCGTGCGTGATCACGGTGTCACACGGCACCGACAACGGGCCGCGCCCCGGGCGGGCGGTGCCGTCCGGGGCGCGGTGTTCAGCGTGTCGCGGGCGTCAGCTCAGGGACGCCAGGACCTCGTTCCAGGTGGCCGACGGGCGCATGACCGCGTCCGCCTTGGCCTTGTCGACCTGGTAGTAGCCGCCGATGTCGGCCGGCTTGCCCTGGACGGCGTTCAGCTCCTCCACGATCTTCTGCTCGTTCGCCGCCAGGGTCTCGGCGAGCGGCGCGAACGCCTTGGCGAGGTCGGCGTCGTCGGTCTGCTTCGCCAGCTCCTGCGCCCAGTACAGGGACAGGTAGAAGTGGCTGCCGCGGTTGTCGATGCCGCCCACCCGGCGGGTCGGGGACTTGTCCTCGTTCAGGAAGGTCGCCGTGGCGCGGTCCAGGGTGTCGGCGAGGACCTTGGCACGGGTGTTGCCGGTGGCCGTCGCGTACTGCTCGAAGGACGGCACCAGCGCGAAGAACTCGCCGAGCGAGTCCCAGCGCAGGTAGTCCTCCTTGACCAGCTGCTGGACGTGCTTGGGCGCGGAGCCGCCGGCGCCGGTCTCGAACAGGCCGCCGCCCGCCATCAGCGGGACGACCGACAGCATCTTGGCGCTGGTGCCCAGCTCCAGGATGGGGAAGAGGTCGGTCAGGTAGTCACGCAGCACGTTGCCGGTGACGGAGATGGTGTTCTCGCCGCGGCGGATGCGCTCCACCGACAGCTTGGTGGCCTCCACCGGGGACAGGATCCGGATGTCCAGGCCCTCGGTGTCGTGCTCCGGCAGGTACTGCTTGACCTTGGCGATCAGGTTGGCGTCGTGCGCCCGGTTCTCGTCCAGCCAGAACACCGCCGGGTCGCCGGTGGCGCGGGCGCGGGTGACGGCCAGCTTGACCCAGTCGCGGATCGGGGCGTCCTTGGTCTGGCAGGCGCGGAAGATGTCGCCCTGCGCGACCGGCTGCTCGATCAGGACGTTGCCGGCCTGGTCGACCAGGCGGACGGAGCCCGCGGCCGGGATCTCGAAGGTCTTGTCGTGGGAGCCGTACTCCTCGGCCTTCTGCGCCATCAGGCCGACGTTCGGGACCGAGCCCATGGTGGACGGGTCGTAGGCGCCGTTGGCCCGGCAGTCGTCGATGACGGCCTGGTAGACACCGGCGTAGGAGGAGTCCGGGATGACGGCGAGGGCGTCGTGCTCCTGGCCGTCGGCGCCCCACATGTGGCCGGAGGTGCGGATCATCGCCGGCATGGAGGCGTCGATGATGACGTCCGAGGGCACGTGCAGGTTGGTGATGCCCTTGTCGGAGTCGACCATGGCCAGGGCCGGGCCCTCGGCGATCTCGGCGTCGAAGGAGGCCTTGATCTCGGCGCCCTCGGGCAGGTTCTCCAGGCCCTTGAGGATGCCGCCGAGGCCGTCGTTCGGGGTGAGGCCGGCCGCCTTGAGGGTCTCGCCGTACTTCGCGAAGGTCTTCGGGAAGAACGCGCGCACCACGTGACCGAAGATGATCGGGTCGGAGACCTTCATCATCGTGGCCTTCAGGTGCACGGAGAACAGGACGCCGTCCTGCTTGGCGCGGGCGACCTGCGCGGCGAGGAACGTGTTCAGCTCGGCGACGCGCATGACGGAGGCGTCGACGACCTCGCCCTCGAGGACCGGTACGGAGTCCTTCAGGACGGTGGTGGTGCCGTCCTCGGCGGCCAGCTCGATGCGCAGGGTGCCGGCCTCGGAGATCACCACGGACTTCTCGGTGGAGCGGAAGTCGTTCTCGCCCATGGTCGCGACGTTGGTCTTGGACTCGGAGGTCCAGGCGCCCATGCGGTGCGGGTGGGTCTTGGCGTAGTTCTTCACCGAGGCGGGGGCGCGGCGGTCGGAGTTGCCCTCGCGCAGCACCGGGTTGACGGCGGAGCCCTTGACCTTGTCGTAGCGGGCGCGGATCTCGCGCTCCTCGTCGGTCTTCGGGTCGTCCGGGTAGTCCGGCAGCGCGTAGCCCTTGCCCTGGAGCTCGGCGACGGCGGCCTTCAGCTGCGGGATGGACGCCGAGATGTTCGGCAGCTTGATGATGTTGGCCGCCGGGGTCTTGGCCAGCTCGCCCAGCTCGGTCAGCGCGTCCGGGATGCGCTGGTCCTCGTTCAGGTACTCCGGGAAGACGGCGATGATGCGCCCGGCCAGCGAGATGTCGCGGGTCTCCACGGGCACACCGGCCTGCGAGGCGTACGCCTGGATCACCGGCAGGAACGAATGCGTCGCCAGGGCCGGGGCCTCGTCTGTGTAGGTGTAGATGATGGTCGAGTCAGTCACCGGGTGCTCCGCTCCACGTCTGCAACATTGCTCGACATCAAGATATCTCGTGATCGCCGTCCGCTCGACAGGGGTCCGGCCCGGAAAATCCGTGGCCGCCCTCTCGCGCTCGATCCGGCGGCGGATGACGTCCGCCCTGTATACATGTTCGATTCGCGTCGGCTCCCGTCCCCCGGGGAGCGTGTGGCCGGGCCGGCGCCGGCCGCCGGGCGATCGGGTCGCAGACGGGCCACCGCGGGA
>NZ_JACBWZ010000698.1 GCF_013870595.1 Streptomyces sp. WELS2
GGTACGTCCCCGGCCACCCGCGCGGACCCGGCACCAGCGCCCACGGCACCGTCCGCCCGCGTCCCCGGGGCGCAGGGGGCGCCCGGGACGCAGCGGATGCCCGGCGTGCCCGAGGCGCACGGCGTGCCCGGTGCCCACGGCATGTCCCGCGCCCCCGGACCCCCGTACCTCCCCGCGCCCGGCGGCGCCTGAGCGTGGGGCGGTCCCGTCCGCGGTCCGGCCGGCGAGTCGAAGAATCAGCCGGATCCTGGCAAGGTGGCCCCATGGCCGATCGGGGTGCGAGCGCCCTGTCACTCCCGGGGGACCGGCCCGTCCGCCCGGACCCGGTCCTCGCGCTCAACGGCATGGGCAGCTTCGACTGGGACCTGGACGCCGGTCTGTTCCGCCTGGACGCCCAGGCCCTCGAGGTGCTCGACCTGCCGCCCGAGGAGTACGACGGGCGCCTGGACACGCTGAACGCGCTCCGGGTGCCCCCGCCGGAGGCCGCCCGGCTCGACGCGACCGTCGCCCGGGCGATCAAGGACGGCAGCGACCACTACAGCGCGTACTTCCGCATCCGCTGCCGCGACGGCACCATGCGCTGGACCCACACCCGGGGCCGCCTGCGCCGCGACGACTCCGGCCGCCCGCACCGCGTCGTCGGCATCCTCCGCGACGCCACCGAGGAACTCGCCGACAGCACGGCACGCAGCCTCCGGGCCGCCCAGGACGAGGCGTTCCGGCAGCAGACCGGCGTCGTCCAGGTCATCTCCGCCGCCCTCGCCCACGCCCGCAGCGTCCAGGACGTCATCGACGTGCTCAAGGACACCCACGGCGTCCGCCACCTGGGCGCGACCAGCCTGGTGATGGGCCTGGTGGAGGCGGGCCGGATCCGGCTGGTGGCCGAGGGCCCCGCGGGCAGCTTCGTCCCCGGCACCCGGGTCACCCGGATCGACGAGCCGTACCCGATGAGCGAGGTCGTCCGCACCCTCAGCCCCCGGTTCATCGAGTCACCGGAGGAGTTCGCCGCGCACTACCCCATCCTGTGGCCGCACCTCACCGGTCTGCGCATCACCTCGGCCGCCTACCTCCCGCTGATCGCCCAGGCCCGCCCGATCGGTGCCATGGGCCTGCTCTACGACGACCGGCGCGGCTTCTCCGCCGAGGAACGCGCCGTCCTCGTCGCGCTCGGCAGCAGCATCGCGCAGAGCCTGATGCGGGCCATGCTCTTCGAGCAGGAGAAGGACCTCGCCCAGGGCCTCCAGCAGGCCATGCTGCCCCGCTCCATCCCCAGCGTGCGCGGCGCCGACATCGCGGTGCGCTACCGCTCGGCCGCCCTGGGCCGGGACATCGGCGGCGACTGGTACGACCTGATCCCGCTGCCCGGGGACACCCCCTCGGGGGCGGGCCGGGTCGGCGCGGTCATCGGGGACGTCCAGGGCCACGACACGCACGCCGCCGCCGTCATGGGCCAGCTGCGGATCGTGCTGCGCGCCTACGCCGCCGAGGGCCACACCCCGGCCACCGTGATGGCCCGGGCCTCCGTCTTCCTGCACGAACTCGACACCGACCGGTTCGCCACCTGCCTGTACGCCGAGGCCGACCTGGCCACCGGGGTCGTCCAGATGGTCCGCGCCGGGCACATCGACCCGCTGCTGCGCCACCGCGACGGCCGCTGCGTCCGGATCCCCGTCGAGGGCGGGCTGCCGCTCGGCCTGTCCGCCGAGTTCGGGCGGCTGGAGTACCCCGTCGCCACCCTGGAACTCGACCCCGGCAGCATGCTGCTGCTGTGCACCGACGGACTGGTGGAGCTGCCCGGCACCGATCTGGACGAGGGCATGTCCGGCCTCGTGGGGCTCGTGTGCGAGGGGCCCGCCGAGGTGGAAGCCCTCGCCGACCGGCTGATCCGGGCGGCCGAGGAGCGCGGCGGCGAAGACGACGTGGCGCTGCTCCTGCTGCGCCGCCGCGCCCCGCATGCCGCCCGGCCCGGCCGCCGGCTCCGCCAGCACGTGGCGGCCGGCGATCCGGAGTCCCTCGCCCGGGCCCGGCACCTGATCCGCACCGCCGTCCGGGTCTGGGGCGCCCGCGCACCCGCCGACGACATCGAGCTGGTGGCCGACGAGCTGATCACCAACGCCCTGCTGCACACCGGGGGCTCGGCGATCGTCACCTTGCGGGTGCTGGAGGACTCCGAGCGCCGGCTGCGCATCGAGGTCGAGGACTGCTCCAGCGCCCTGCCGCGGCGCCGCGACGCCGGCGCGAGCGGTGTGTTCGGCCGCGGCCTGCTCCTGGTCGAGCGGCTCGCCGACGCCTGGGGCGTCCAGGCGCGGGGCTCCGGCAAGGCGGTGTGGTGCGAGTTCCGGCTGCCGTAGCGACCGCGCCGGCGGTCACGTGGCGTTGCCGGTGCCGGATGGCACCCTGTACGTATGCCCGAATTGCCCGAGGTGGAAGCGCTGACGGACTTCCTGACCGAGCACCTGGCCGGCCGCCGGGTGGCGCGGCTGCTGCCGGTCGCCGTCAGCGTGCTGAAGACGTACGACCCCGCGCCCACCGCCCTCGAGGGTGCCGGGGTGACGGCCGTGCGCCGGTACGGCAAGTTCCTGGACGTCGAGACGGACGGCGGACTCCACCTGGTCGTCCATCTGGCCCGGGCCGGCTGGCTCCAGTGGCGCGACCGGCTGCCGGACGGCCCGCCCAGGCCCGGCAAGGGCCCGCTGGCGCTGCGCGTGGCGCTGGAGACCGGAGAGGGATTCGACCTGACCGAGGCCGGCACCCAGAAACGCCTCGCCGTGTACGTGGTCCGCGACCCCGCCGAGGTGCCGGGCATCGCCCGCCTCGGCCCGGACCCGCTCGCCGAGGACTTCACCGAGGACCGCTTCGCCGCCCTGCTGCGGGGTGAACGGCGGCAGCTGAAGGGCGCCCTGCGCGACCAGTCGCTGATCGCGGGCGTCGGCAACGCCTACAGCGACGAGATCCTGCACGCCGCGCGCATGTCCCCGTTCAAGCTCGCGGCCTCCCTCACCCCCGAGGAGACCCACCGGCTCTACACGGCGCTGCGCGGCACGCTCGGCGAGGCGGTCGAGCGGGCCCGGGGGGTGGCGGCGGGCCGGCTGAAGGCGGAGAAGAAGGGCGGTCTGCGCGTCCACGGCCGCACCGGTGAACCCTGCCCGGTGTGCGGCGACACCATCCGCGAGGTCTCCTTCAGCGACTCCTCGCTGCAGTACTGCCCGACGTGCCAGACGGGCGGCAAGCCGCTGGCCGACCGCAGGCTGTCCCGGCTGCTGAAGTGAGGCCTCACCGCGCCCGGACGGTGACCAGCACCGTTCCCTGCGCCGTGCGGACCTCG
>NZ_JACBWZ010000699.1 GCF_013870595.1 Streptomyces sp. WELS2
GGCCGCCAGCGGGGGACCGGCTCGACGGAGTTCGTCGCCCCGGTCAGCACCACGTCCCGTACCCGCAGCGGCGAGGTCAGCGGATGGCGCGGGTCGACGTGTCCGACCAGCGTCCGCAGCTGCCGCAGATCCACCCGGCCCAGCCGGTGCCCGAGCACCTCCACCGTGCCCCGGGTCGGATGCACCACCGCGCCGAGCAGCCCGAGCAGCGTGGACTTGCCCGCTCCGTTGGCGCCGAGCAGCGCCCAGTGCTCACCGGCCCGCACGGTCAGCGACACCTCCTGGAGCAGGGGCCGCCCGTCCCGGACGACATGGACGTCCTCGGCGCGCAGTACCTCGCTCATCGCACCGCCCGGTTCACCGCGGACAGCACCGCCCGCACCGTGGCCGACGGTCCCGTGCCCGCGCCCCAGGCCGTCACCCCGGCGACCCGGCACTTGGCGAAGGCCGCCGCCGGGCCCGGGACGAAGTCCAGGATCTCCACCGCCAGGCCGGCCCCGGCCAGCGCGTCGGCGAACGCGGTCGCCACGCCGGCGCCGGTGCCCTCGTGGTCGCCGACGCGGTCGCCGGCCTCCAGCGTGCCCACGAAGCGGTGGACGCCGGGCGCCTCCTCGTGCGCGGACCAGGCGTGCAGCCGTACCGCGCCCTCGGTCAGATAGGCCGCCCGGAACAGCTCGTACAGCGCCTTCGGCGTGGCCTCCCGCCCGCTGTCGTCCGTCGCCTCCTGCACGATCCGCGCGAACTCCGGCCGCATGTCCGGCGGCAGGTCGATCCCCGCGTGCCGGTTCAGCAGGTACGCCACCCCGCCCTTGCCGGACTGGGAGTTGACGCGGATCACCGCCTCGTAGGACCGCCCGAGGTCGGCCGGGTCGACGGGCAGGTACGGCACCTCCCACGGCGCCTCCCGCTCGCTCAGCCCCGCCTCGGCCGCGCGCCGGGCGTGGTGGGCCAGCCCCTTGCTGATGGCGTCCTGGTGGGTGCCGGAGAAGGCGGTGTGGACCAGCTCGCCGGCGTAGGGGTGCCGGGGGTGCACGGGCAGCCGGTTGCAGTGCTCCACCGTCTCCCGTACGGCGTCGATGTCGCCGAAGTCCACCATGGGGTCGACCCCTTGGGCGTAGAGGTTGAGGGCCAGGGTCACCAGGTCGACGTTGCCGGTGCGCTCGCCGTTGCCGAAGAGGCAGCCCTCCACCCGCTGCGCCCCGGCCAGCACGGCGAGTTCGGCGCAGGCCACGCCCGTGCCGCGGTCGTTGTGCGGGTGGACGGAGAGGATGACGGACGGCCGACGGGACAGGTTGCGGTGGATGTACTCGATCTGGTCGGCGTAGACGTTCGGGGTGGCGATCTCCACCGTGGCCGGCAGATTGTGGACCACCGGCCGGTCGGGGCTCGCGTCCCACAACTCGGTCAGCCCGTCGCACAGTTCGAGCACGAAGTCGGGCTCGGTGAGGTTGAAGGTCTCGGGGGAGAACTGGAAGCGGACGCCGGGGGTGTCGCCGGCCCGCCGGGCCATGTGCCCGGCCGCCTCCCGCACGGTCCGCCACACCTCGTCCCGGCCCCGCCCGAGCACCACGTCCCGCCACACCGGCGAGGTCGCGATGTACAGGTGGACGACGGCCCGGGGCAGCCCGGCGATCGCGTCGAAGGTCCGGTCGATCAGGTCGGTCCGGGCGGGCGTGAACACCACGGGCGTCACGTCGTCCGGTACGGCCCCGTCCGTGACGAGGTGCCGTACGAAGTCGAAGTCCGTCCGGCTCGCGGAGGGGTAGCCGACCTCGATCTCCTTGAAGCCGGTCGCCACCAGCAGATCGAAGAGGCGGCGCTTGCGGGGGGTGTCCATCGGTTCGGCGAGCGCCTGGTTGCCGTCGCGCAGGTCGACGGGGACCCACAGCGGGGCGCGCTCGATACGGGCGGAGGGCCAGCGGCGGTCCCCGGCGGGGACGTGCACGCGGTCCTGGTAGGGGCGGTAGCGGTGGTACGGCATGCGGCTGGGCCGCTGCGGGTTCCAGACGTCGGGGGCGGTGGTCATCGTCGGCTGTGGCCTTCGGCTCGGTCGGACGGTGACCGGCAGCACGGAGCCCCGCGGCGGGGCGCCGGTCGCGTCAGACCCCGCCGCGGCAGCCGAGAAGAAGCAGTCCGCGGAACACGCGGGGTACGCTAGCGACTCCTCAGCTCCTCAGACAAGTGAGAATCGTTGAGCAAGGCCCTTGTCCCCCGAAGAAGTTGGTGACCCCGATGCCGCTCGGCGCCCTCCGCCCCAGCCCGTTGGTCGAGCAGGCCGCGCAGCGCCTGCGCGAGCAGATCGCGGCCGGACACTGGCCGGTCGGCGGCAAGCTGCCCGGCGAGACCACGCTGGCCAAGGAGCTGGGGGTGGGCCGCTCCACGGTCCGCGAGGCACTGCGCGCCCTCGCCGGCGCGGGGCTGGTCCGGTCCCGGCACGGCGCCGGTGTCTTCGTCGTCGCCACCGAGCCCGCCGAGGACTGGCCCACCCGGCTGCGCCGGGCCGCGGTCACCGACGTGTACGAGGTCCGCATGGGCGTGGAGGTCCAGGCCGCCCGGCTCGCCGCCCGGCGCCGCACCCCCGAGGACGTCACCGCGCTGCGGGCCGCGATGGAGGGCCGCCGCGCGGCCGCCGGCGCCGACGACGCGGGCTTCGTCGAGGCCGACATCGCCCTGCACGCGGCCGTGGTCGCCGCCGCCCACAACCCGGTCCTGTCCGACCTGTTCACCGAGTTCGTCCCCGTCCTGCGCGAGGGCCTGATCGGCGTCCTGGACCTCACCAGCCTCCGCGAGACCGACCCCGCCACCGGGGACCACACCCACGCCGGCCTGGTCGACGCCGTCATCGCCGGCGACCCGGAGACGGCGGCGGCCGTCCTGCGCACCGAACTGGAGTCGACGCTGAGCCTGTTGCGGGCGGGCAGCGAGGAGGCGCCGTAAGCGGTACGGCGGTTCTCGGCCCGCCCTTCCAGCCCGGCCCCCCCGGCCGCCGGCCTCCGGCCCCCGGAACGCCCCCTCACCCCGCCGCAGCCGTCCTGCGGTGTCGGCCCGGGGGTACTCCGAACTCCCGCTTGAACGCCTTGGCGAAGGCGAACTCCGAGGTGTAGCCGGTGCGTTCGGCGATCTCGCGCAGGGAGAGGCTCTCGTCGCGCAGCAGCCGGTCCGCCGTGGTCATCCGCCACCAGGTCAGATACGTCAGCGGCGGCTCGCCCACCAGCTCCGTGAACCGGCGGGCGAACGCCGCCCGGGACAGCCCGCCCTCCAGGCCCAGCCGGGCCACCGTCCAGGGGCGGGCCGGGTCGGCGTGGATCGCGCGCAGCGCCGCCG
>NZ_JACBWZ010000007.1 GCF_013870595.1 Streptomyces sp. WELS2
CGGCTTCGCCGTCAAGAACTTCGGCAAGCTCGTCCGCTCCTGCGGCAACTGCAAGACGCAGTACAAGCGCACGGTCAACCTCAGCAACATCGAGGCGACCTACAAGGGCACCGCGCTCGTCGGCATCAACACCAACTACGGCGACAGCGCGACCCTGCGCAACATCACCATCGTCGCGGACACGAGCAAGAAGATCGTCCCCTGCCAGAAGTACATCGGCAACAACACCGGCAAGGAGCCGACGAAGAACGGCTCAGGCCCGGACGGCACGTACTGCAAGTACTCCAGCTCCGACATCACCTACAAGTGAGCCGGGCGGGCCGGGCCGCGTCGGCGGCCCGGCCCCTGGTCACACCCGGGCCGTCCACCGGCGCCCGGACAGGACGAGGTGGGCGGCCACGCCGAACACCAGGCCCCAGAAAGCAAAACCCTACCGAACAGCATGACGCCCGAGGCCGAGGCCAGGAACGTGATCAGCGCACCCCCGCTGCCCGCGAGACCGTCCGCGTCGACGGCGACACCGTCACGACCGGTGCCTGGCTCGCCAGGGCCGGCACCAAGCACCGCTGCAGCCAGCTTCCCGGCCATCACGTTCGTCTGGTCGCCGCCCTCTTCGACGGCGACTGGGCGGCTCAGGACGCTGTGCCGGCCGTCCTGGTGCGGGCACCGCAGCGCCCGCTCACAGGGCCGAGTATGTGGCCCCGACGTATCCCGGGTGGGTCTGTCCCTGGTCAGCACTCCCGTAAGGCGGACGGATACCGCTGATCACGCTCCGCCGTGACAGCACGGCGCGACGGGGCCAGTCGCCCCGGCACGTCAGCCGCGCAGCGGCCCCTGACGGTGACCGGCCCTGCCTTCACGCGCCTTGGCTTCCACCAGCCCGGTCAACCCTGCGCGGTTCCTGCCGCACCTCCACCCCATGCCTGGAAGAGATCCGCGACGACCGTAGAGCGAGGTTCTCCGGAGCCGAACGCGAGAGATGGTTCGGCACAGCCGAAGGCCTGTTCACCAGCAAGAGCCCTCGGTCTGACCGTTCAGGTCGTCCAGAAGGGGAATCCGTTCGAACGCGCCACCGTATCGCGCTTGCAGGAGATCGAGCTTGCCCGCCCGGCCGCCTCCTCAGTGATATGGGCCGGCCACCCGACAGTGGCGCCGGGTTCCTCAAAACCGTGGGAGGCCTCCGAACCGAAGAGTGTCGCCATCGCAGACACGACCCCGACCGCACGGGCGGCGCCGGCCAGCAGATCCGCCATGTCGAGGCGACGGGAACCTCGATCGGCACTTTCGAGGTAGAGAGCCGCGTCCTCGGGACGCGTAACGGCCGGCGTCAGGAGGCTCGAGCCCACACCCGGTGGCCTTGCGAACGGTTTCCGCCGGAGGTGCTCGCCGCGCAGCGCAACGGGCTCCGCCGGCCCGTCCAGCTCTTGCGCGACGAAATCAAGGAAGGATGACCTGGTGGACCAGGCGGCTGCCGACGCCTCCGGCGGCGCCGAACACGAAAACGCGGGCCGTGAAGGTCTCCTTCGAGGTGTTGTTCACTCGGCGGTGGTGAGGGTGACCTCGAAGTCGCCGCTGGGGCGGGCGAACTGTGCGATGCCGCTGGTGATCTCGCCCAGCTTGACCAGGCCCTCGGCGTGGTGGAAGTCCTTGTAGAAGATGGCCAGGTTGCCCCAGGGGGCGTAGAAGGTGAGGTCTCCGGCCCTGGCCGCGGTACCCGAGGGGGAGCCTGCGGTGGAGAGCTTCTTGGGCAGGTCGCTGATCTTCTCCGTGCCGGCGTAGTCGGTGAGGGTGAGGGTAAGTGGCAGTAGTGCGGCGAGGTCGCGGGCGGCGGCGCTGTCGTTCAAGGTGGCGTCGTAGGTGCCGGTGTCGGTGGTGAGCCGGATCTTCATGACGGTGTTCTCCCGTCGGGGGACCGTGGGGGACGTTGTGCTGGTGTGGGCGCTCGGGACGGGGCTGTCCGATTCGTTGTGCCCGGTGCTGGTGGTGCAGTCTGCGGCTGCCGGGAATGTGACCGCGACGGCGGCGGGGATGACGGCGCGCTGCGGGCGATGCCGAATGGGCCTCAGGCCCCGGTGTGCCAGGTACTGGCAGTGCTCCCCAGGCTGCGTCGCGGGTATGAGCGCGCGGTAGCGGGCCCGGCAGGCGTTGCAGGACGCGGCTGCCGGTTGCCCGTCCCGTGTAGCACGGACGCGCTCTGTCACGGCCTGCGTGCCGGCTCTGCCGACTGTCGCAGGCCGTCTTCGTCTTCTGCGGCTCAGTGGGCGGTGAAGCCGCCGTCCACGGGCAGGGCGACGCCGATGACGAAGCTGGCGGCCGGGCTGCACAGCCACAGCACCGCGGCAGCGATCTCCTCGGCGGTGCCCAGGCGGCCGATGGGCTGCTGTTTCATGATTTCCGCCATGGCCTCGGCCTGCCCTTCAAGCATGCCGGCGACCATCGGGGTGTCGATGGTGCCGGGGCACACGGCGTTGATGCGGATGCCCCTGGGCGCGTACTCGATGGCGGCGCTGCGGGTCAGGCCGATCACGCCGTGTTTGGAGGCGTGGTAGGCGGCGCGTTCGGGCAGGCCGACCAGGCCGCCCAGGGAGGAGCAGTTGACGATCGCGCCGGAGCCCTGGGCGCGCATCTGCCGCAGTTCGTGTTTCTGGCAGGTCCAGATGCCGCGCAGGTTGACCGCGTTGACGCGGTCGAAGTCCTCGGCTCTCTCGTCGGCGGCGTCGGCGGGTGGGGCCTGGATGCCGGCGTTGTTGAAGGCCATGTCCAAGCGCCCGTATGCGTTCACCGTGCGGGTGACCATGGCGGCGGCCTGGCTTTCGTCGGCCACGTCGCAGCCGATGCCGAGGGCCTGATGGCCGGCGTCGGACAGCTCTTGGGCGGCTTGCTCGGCGGCTGCACGGTCGAGGTCGGCGAGGACGACGGCCGCACCGGCCTGGGCGAAGGCGCGGGCGGTGGCCAGGCCCATGCCGGAGGCGGCGCCGGTGACCAGGGCTACCTGCCCGGTGAAGTCGTAGGTGGGGTTCATCAGCGAAGGGTCCTGTTCAGGGATCGGGGTTGACGCGGCAGCGTGGGGCCGTACGGTGCGGGCCTGTGAGCAGGCGGCCGGCACCGCACGCAAGTCTCAGGGACGCAGCAGAGCTTTGATGGCGCGACGCTCGTCCATGGCCTTGTAGCCCTCGGCCGCCTGGGACAGGGGCAGCTCCAGGTCGAAGACCCTGCCCGGATCGATACGGTCGGCAAGGACCAGGTCGATCAGGTGGGGCAGGTACTCGCGCACCGGGGCCGGGCCGCCGCGCAGACCGACGTGGGAGTAGAACAGCGCGGTACCGTCGATCGTCACGCCGTGGGGAACACCGACGAAACCGACGTTGCCGCCGGGACGGGCGCAGTTCAGTGCCTGCTGCATCGACTGCTCGTTGCCCACGCACTCCAGCACCCGGTCGGCGCCGATCCCGCCGGTCAGCTCCTTGATGCGGGCCACACCCTCCTCGCCGCGCTCGGCGACGATGTCGGTGGCGCCGAACTCGCGGGCCAGGTTCTGGCGGGAGGCGTGCCGCGACATCGCGATGATCCGCTCGGCGCCCAGCTCCCTGGCGGCGATCACCGCACACAGGCCGACCGCACCGTCGCCGACGACGGCGACCGTGTCCCCAGGCTGTACCTCGGCGGCCTTGGCGGCGTACCAGCCGGTGCCCATCACGTCGGAGCAGGCCAGCAGGCTGGGGACGTACTTCTCGTCCGGCACCTCGGGGGTGGCGACCAGCGTGCCGTCGGCCAGCGGGATACGGATCTTCTCGGCCTGGCAACCTTGCGTGCCGACGAATTCGCGGTGCAGGCAGTTGGTCTGGTAGCCGTTGCGGCAGTTCGGGCAGGTGTTGTCGGAGGCGAAGAACGAGCCGACGACGAACTGGCCGGGCTGGACGGTCTTCACCTCCGCGCCGACTTCCTCGACGACCCCGACGTACTCGTGCCCGAACGGGGTGGGCTGCCCGACCGGGTTGATGCCGCGGTAGTCCCACAGGTCCGAGCCGCACACACAGGTGGCGACGGTGCGGATTACCGCGTCGGTCGGGCTCTGGACGGTGGGGTCGTCGCGCTCTTCGAAGCGCACGTCACCGGGGGCATGAAGAATCACGCCATGCATGAGGTACGGGCCTTTCATGTGTTTGGAAGGGGGCGTCCCGAGGGCGGGACACCGGGAGGGTTGGGGCCGGGGAGCGTCAGCCGGCGACGGCGGCCAGAGCCTTGGCGTACTGTTCGCCGGTGACCGGCTCCAGCCAGGTCGTGCCGTCACCGTTCTCGTCGCCGACGAGCATGGCCACGTGGGCCATGAGAGTGGTGTCGGTAGCACCGTGCCAGTGCTCCTCACCGGCCGGGCACTTCACGGTCTGCCCCGCACTGGCCCGCACGACGGTGCCGTCGCGGGTGCCGACCAGGCCGACGCCGTCGGTGATGTAGAGGGTCTGGCCCTTGGCGTGGGAGTGCCAGTGGGTGCGGGCGCCGGGGGTGAAACGCACCAGGGCGGCGGCCAGGCGGGCCGGGTCGGCGGGCGCCTCGATCTGGTTGAGGTAGACGTCGCCGGTGAAGCGCTCGGCGGGGGCCTTGACGGTGGGGGTGGAGGTGATGTGTTCCACGACGGTTTCCTTGGTCTCCAGCGGTGGGGTCGGTGGGGGCCTGGTCAGGCTGCTCGCTCGCCGGCAGCGATCTTCTTGAGCTGCGTGATCGCGGTCATGGCATTGGGCCATCCGGCGTAAAAGGCCAGGTGGGTGATGGCCTCGGACAGCTCCCCCACACTCAGCCCGTTGTCCAAGGCCACGCCCAGGTGGTAGGGCAGCTGCTCGCTGCGGTAAAGGGCGGCCAGCACACTGACCGTGATCAGGCTGCGGTCCCGCGGCGACAGTCCGGGCCGCTCCCAGATGTCCGCGAACAGCACCTCGTTGGTGATCTCGACCAGCTTCGGCGCGATACCGGCCAGCTCCTGGGGCGCGGACTGCTTCGCCATGTAGTGACTCCTGTGATGGTTCGAACACGTGGATGCGGTGCTTTTCACCGTCGCTTCCAGCGGGCGGGACGGTATCCCCAGGAGGGTTGCCCACTGCCCGCGGGTCCGGGTCGCATCCGCTGCCACGATCGAGGAAAGCGCAGCTCACAGTCCTGCGGAAGGCACTGCTATTACAGGTACCAACAGAACCCCTCAGCTGTGCTCCACCGCGCTTACCCTGGCGCATATGGACACCGCCCACGAGATCCGCGAATTCCTCGCCACCCGACGCGCCAAGATCACCCCGCAGCAGGCCGGCCTGCCCGCCTTCGGCGGCAACCGCCGGGTCCCTGGACTGCGCCGCGAAGAAGTCGCCCTGCTCGCCGGTGTCAGCATCGACTACTACGCCCGACTCGAACGCGGCCAGCTCGCCGGCGCCTCCGAAGAAGTCCTCGACGCCCTCAGCCGGGCCCTGCAACTCGACGAGGCTGAACGCGCCCACCTCCACGACCTGGCCGCCGCCCAGCGCCACCGCCCACCACGCCGCGCGGTCCGCAAGACCAAGAACGCCGTACCAGCCAGCCTCACGCGCGTTCTGGACTCCATGACCGAATCTCCGGCCTTCATCCGCAACGGACGCCTGGACATCCTCGCCATCAACCCGCTCGGGCGAGCCCTCTACGCCCCCCTGTTCACCACCTCAGCCGTCCCGGCCAACATCGCCCGGTTCCAGTTCCTCGACCCCACCAGCCGCAGCTTCTTCCCCGACTGGAACACCTCGGTCAACACGACCGTCTCCCTGCTGCGCACCGAGGCCGGCCGCGCCCCGCAAGACGCCGAGCTGACCGGGCTGATCGGCGAACTCGTCACCCGCAGCGACGAGTTCCGCACCGCATGGGCCAAACACAATGTGCGCCTGCACCACGCCGGCTGCAAAACCTTCCGCCACCCGGCCATCGGAGAGATCACCCTCGACTTCGACGCCATGGAGCTGCCCGCCCACCCCGGTCTGACCCTGACCGCCTACAGCGCCGAGCCGGGCACACCCGCCCACGACACCCTGCGCCTGCTGGCCTCCTGGGCCGCCACCGGCCACGATCACGCCCCTGCCGATGACCGCACCGGCCCTCGAACCGGCCATGAGCCGACAGGGCGGAACTGAACGCCGGCCAGCCCGTCCCGGCCGGTGGCGAGAGGGGGGATGCGTATCGGCCCAGCCGGCCAGCAGCCGCACCCGCTGCGCGGACCTGCTGCCCACGTCCGGCGTCAGGACCAACAGCATCAGGTGTGGCCGTCCCGGCAACGCCAGCGTCTCGAAGGGCGGGCTCAGCCGCCCCACCGCGAGGTGCTCGTACTTTTTGATCCCGTTCCAGTGCAGCCGCACGTCGTGATCAGGCCGGCACGGCGGACGCTCGCCGCCCGGGGACAGTTCCGCGATCAGCTCCCTCGTGCCGCGGCCCTGGGGCATCATCCCGGCCCCGGTCCGCAGCAGGACGGCCGGGTTACGGATCGAGTGATCCCGGTCGTGGAAAGGCGCGGGCCGCCGGAAGAAGAAGCTCGTACCGCGCGATGTTCACCGGCCTCGCGGAGGACCACTCGACCACCGGCACGTGCAGGGCGTAGCCGGAGTAATCGGCCGCGACCAGGTCCAGGCGCCGGTTCCAGACACGGACCGCCACCGCGCCGATTCGGCACTCGCTGGACGCCTCCGCCCTCGATCGCTCGACCTGAAGGTTGGTCCTGCCGGCCTTGCGCTTCACGGGAACGGCGGCCGGCTGCTTCAAGAAGGCCGATCCCGAACAGCACCGTGACCTCCGCTTCGGAGCCGTCGCACTGCACGTCGTCGCGCTCCTGATGATTCTCATCAGCCTGAGCGTGATCAGCCGGTGGTCCATCGGGCCCGTCGCCGGGTCCTCCATCGACAGAACGGACGCGGGGAGGAAGGGAGCGCGGCGTATGAAGGCGCGATCACAGGACGGGACGAACACCGCGACAAGGTGGTGGAGGCCGCTGGCATCCTGGCCACTCAGCCGCGCACGCCCGGCGAGTTCCAGCAGGCCGCCACCGACTTCGGCATGTCCCGCACCCTCCCCGAGAGACACGACCGGCGGGCCCGGCAGACGGCTGGCCCCGCCCAGGCCGGACTGGTCCGGCACGGCAAGCTGAGGCAGGCCGAGGCGTCGCTGACGCACGCCTGACGCCGGGCCGACAGGCGCCTCGCACGCTTGGCAGACCCTCAGTGTTGTGCTGCTCACCTGCCTCCCTCCACCGCGGCCGAGGAGCGGGTGTTGCAGTCTTCCATGGGGGCCGCCATCGAGGACACGATCGTTGTGCTCGACGGCGGTGGCCGGTGGATGCAGGTTCGGCCTGAACAGGGTGGTACTGGCCGAGGGCCACCGCCGTCGCGAGCTACCGTGCCAGGCAGGGCCGCTTGGGGTCGAACTTCCAGCCGTCCACCAGGTACTGCATGGCGCGCGCGTCGTCTCGGGCGCCCAACGCTTTGTCCTTGTACAGCTCGTGGGCGGCGAGGAGGCGGTCCATGTCGAGCTGGACACCGAGGCCGGGGGCATCGGGGACTGCGATCTCGCCGCCGATGATGCGGGGCGGGGCCACGGTGAGCTGTTCCAGGCCCTCCTGCCAGATCCAGTGGGTGTCCAGAGCGTTGTACGTGCCGGGCGCGGCGGCTCCGCAGTGCGTGATCATGGCCAGGGAGATGTCGAAGTGGTTGTTGGAGTGGCAGCCCCAGGTCAGACCCATGGCGTTGCAGAGCTGGGCCACCCGTACCGAGCCTTGCATGGTCCAAAAGTGCGGGTCGGCCAGCGGGATGGAGACCGACTGGAGGGCGAGTGCATGGGTGAGCTGCCGCCAGTCGGTTGCGATCATGTTGGTCGCGGTGGGCAGCCCGGTCGCGCGGCGGAACTCGGCGAGGACCTCACGACCGGAGTAGCCGTCTTCGCTGCCGCAGGGGTCCTCGGCGTAGGCGAGGGTCCCGACGAGAGGCGCGCAGAGTTCGATGGCCTCGCGCAGCGACCATGCCCCGTTGGGGTCGAGGGTGATCCTCGCCTGGGGGAAGCGTTCCTTGAGCGCGCGTACCGCCTTGACTTCCTCGGCGCCGTCGAGGACACCGCCCTTCAGCTTGAAGTCGCGGAAGCCGTAAAGGTCGTAGGTGGCCTCGGCCTGGCGGACGATCGCCTCGGTGGTCAGGGCCTCCTCGTGGCGTATGCGGTACCAGTCGACCTCCGCGTCGGGGGCGCGGACGTAGTCCAGGTCGGTACGGCCGGGGTCGCCGACATAGAAGAGGTAGCCCAGGACTCGTACGCTGTCGCGCTGCTGGCCGTCTCCGAGGAGGGCTGCGACCGGCACGTCGAGGTGCTGGCCCAGAAGGTCCAGGAGCGCCGACTCGACCGCGGTGACGGCGTGCACGGTGGTGCGCAGGTCGAAGGTCTGGGCGCCGCGGCCGCCGGCGTCGCGGTCGGCGAAGCGGTGCTGGATCTCGCGCAGGACGCGCTGATAGTCGCCGATCCGCGCCCCGACCACGAGAGACTCGGCATCGCGCAGGGTCTGGGTGATCTTCTCCCCGCCGGGCACCTCTCCCAGGCCCGTACGACCCTCGGAGTCGGTCAGGACGACGATGTTGCGGGTGAAGTAGGGGCCGTGGGCGCCGGACAGGTTGAGCTCCATACAGTCACGGCCCGCTACGGGGTAGACGGTGAACGTGGTGATGGTCGGCTGCTTCGTGCTCATGTTCTTGGTCACTTCCTAGCGGGGGAGTGGAGCGGGTGGTGGTGCGGTCCCGATGTCAGAGGCCGAGGGCGGTGATGGTCCATTGGCCGGCCAGTACGCCGCCGAGACCGAGCACGGCCAGCACCGCGGTGTACGACGTACGGATCTTGATCGCCTGGATGACGGAGAGGTTGAAGTACTCCTTGAACAGCCAGAAGCCGGGATCGTTGACGTGCGAGAAGGCGATCGACCCGCAGGAGACGGCGAGCACCATCATCTCGGGGCTGACACCGCTCCCGGCGAGCAGCGGCAGGACCACCCCGGAGGCCGTGACGACGGCGACGGTCGCCGAGCCCAGTGCCACCCGGAGGATGACGGCGATGAGCCAGGCGAGGACGAGCGGGGATACGGACCAGGAGTGGGTGACGTCCTTGATGTAGTCGGAGATGCCGCCCTCGACGAGGACGTTCTTGAAAGCGCCGCCCGCGCCGATCACCAGCAGGACCATCGCCATGGCCTGGGCCGCGGAAGTGCACGAGGCGCTCACGTCGGACATGCTGCGGCCGATCCTCGGTCCGAATGCCCAGATCGCCAGGACCAGGGTCAGCAGCAGCGCGATCGGCGCCGAGCCGATGAACGCGATGGTGTGCAGGAGGGGGCTCTCGCCGGAGACGGCCATGTCGGTCACCGCGGCACCGGCGATGAGGACCACAGGGAAGAGGGCCACCGACAGCGACCAGCCGAGGCCCGGCATCTCCTCGTCGATGAACTCGCGTTCGCTCACCAAGCCGGTGGGGATGGCGGGGGTCATCGCCTTGATGAACGGCAGGCGGGGCCAGAGCAGTGCGATGAGCGCACCGACCGGCACCGCGATGAACAGGCCGTAGAAGAGGGTCAGCCCGACGGAGGCGTGGAAGGTGGCCGCGACGGCGGTGGGTCCGGGGTGGGGCGGCAGGAAGCTGTGCATCGTGGACAGGGCGATCGACATCGGCAGGCCGACCCACAGCAGCTTCGCGCCGGTCACCCTGACCAGGGTGAACGCGATAGGCACGATAATGATGAAGGCCACCTCGTAGAACATGGTCACACCGATGAGCATGGAGGTGACCACCATGGCGACCTGCACCCAGCGTGGCCCGAACGCGTCGAGGAGCTTGGAAGCGATCCGCTGGGCGGCCCCGGAGTCCCCCATGACGCGGCCGACCATGGCACCGAGCCCAATGGTGAGCATCGTGTCACCGATCTGCCCCCCGATGCCGTCCGAGACAACACCCGGAATCTCCTTCACCGGGATTCCCTGCACCAGGGCGACACCGACCGCCACCAGCAACAGGGCCGCGAAACCGTTCAATTTCAGCCTAGTCATGAGCAGCAGCAGGACCAGAACACTGATCGCGACTACGACGAGCGGCATGTCAGCTCCCCTTTGAACTGTGAAGTGAAGCAGCCGGACCTCGCGGGCAGGGAGCTCGGTACGGCTGTGATGCGGACTGGAGCCGGCCGGCCGGCGCACGGGGGCGGTCCTGGGCGGCGCCCGGGAGTGCTGGGGGGTGGGCGGCGGGGTGGACGCCGCCGGCACTCCGGGGTTCTGCGGCAGGGGAGACGACCGGCGCCCATCGGCTCACGGTTCGGTGGCCGACGACATCATCGGGTTGCCTGGTCGGCGCGGCTCGTCCTGCCGGACGGGAGCAGGCATGGTCGTTCTCCTAGACCTGGGGATCACGGCAGCGGTGCCGCATGCGGTCCGAGCCACAGAACGGGTGGCTGAGTTGACCGTAGAGATGGTTTCGATTCACGTCTAAGTCGAATTTTGTTTGCTGCCATACCTTCTTTGCATGACGGCCTACCGGCACCACCCCGCCATCGAACGTCCTGAGGCCATGCGGGTCACAGTTGCCGCAGAAGTGCCTTGAGCGCTGGATTGTCGTTGCCTTCCCGCCATACGTAGTCCAGTTCGACCGGTTGCGGTTGCGGCAGTTGCAGGGGCCGGAAGGTGATGCCGCCGTAGCGCATCCGGACCGCGCCCTCGGGTACGAGGGCGATGCCCCAGCCTCCGTTGACCAGGGCCAGCATGCTGTGCACCTGGGTGAGGTACTGGGTGAACACCGGCTGCGCTCCCGCCGTGCGGAAGACGTTGACCAGCAGCTCGTGGAAGTAGCGGGCCTCGATGGGCGAGTACATCAGGAAGTCCTCGCCGGTCAGGTCCTCGACGTGCATGGGCCTGGTGGCGGCGGCCAGCCGGTGTCCGGCGGGCAGTGCCGCCACCAGGCCCTCCCGCACGGCAGGGCGGGAGACGAGGTCCGGTCCCGTGGCCGACGGACGGGCCAGCCCGAGGTCGAGTGAGCCTTCGCCGAGAGCCTCGAGCTGGTCGCGGGTGACGAGTTCGTGCAGGAGGACCTCGACACCCGGCAGTGCCGTCTGCGCGGTTTCCAGGAGGCTGCCGAGCGCGGAGTAGGCGCTGGCCGCAGTGAAGCCGACGGCGATCGCCCCCGCCTCTCCGGTGGAGACGCGGCGCACGGCGAGTGTGGCGTGCTCGGACTGGTGGAGGATGCGGCGTGCCTCGGTCAGGAAGGTCCGGCCGGCCGGTGTGAGTTTGACCGTGCGGTTGGTCCGGTCGAGCAGCTGGACGCCGAGGTCGTTCTCCAGCAGCTGGATCTGTCGGCTCAGGGGTGGCTGTGTCATGTTCAGGCGCTCCGCGGCACGCGTGAAATGGAGTTCTTCCGCGACTGCCACAAAGCTCGTCAGCTGGGCCAGCGTGAACATTGATGCTCTCCAGGTATTGCAGAATCCAAAAACAGTGTTGGACGTGAATCATTAGCGACCGTAGCGTCACGTCCGGACCGAGGCGGGGCCGCCCCTGCCGACCGGTCGCGGGATGTCGGACCTCCGCTCCCTCCCAAGCCTCCCGGATCGAAGTGGTAAGCACGATGAACACGACGCAGGACGGCCGGCCCGGGCACAGGGCGCGAGAGGCGACGCCCGATCGGATCGCGGGGCTCCGCCTGTCCTCGATGCCCCCCCCGCCGGCCGCGCCCGTCAGTGCGTGGGCCGTCGCCACCTTCGAAGCGGGCGCTCGCCTCTGACACCGAGCGCCGAAAGCCGGCGCGGGCGGCGCCGAAATGGACAGCCAGGCCGCCCGCGCCGCACCTGCCTGCTGCCGGGGCGGCCGTCGACGGCCGCCCCGGCACAACAGCGCACCGCACCCCCCTCACTCACCACCTTCAGGAGCACTCCCATGACATCCTTCACTCCCGCGGAGCTCGGCCGGCGTATCGGCTCCGGGCTTCTGTCCTTCCCGGTGACGCACTTCCGTGACGACTTGTCCTTCGACGAGGCGGCCTACCGCGAGCATGTCGTCCGGTTGTCCAAGTACGACGTCGGAGGGCTGTTCGCCGCCGGTGGGACGGGCGAGTTCTTCTCCCTCACCCCCACCGAGGTCGAACGCGTGGTGGCCGCCGCGGCCGACAGCGCGCCCGACGACACCCCGATTCTGGCCCCCGCCGGTTACGGCACCGCCACCGCCATCGAGTTCGCCGCTGCCGCCGAACGCGCCGGCGCCGACGGCATCCTGCTCTTCCCGCCCTACCTCACCGAAGCCGGGCAGGAGGGCCTGGCCCGGCACGTCGAGGCGGTCTGCCGTGCCACGTCCCTCGGCGTCGTCATCTACAGCCGTGCCAACGCCGTCTACTCCGCCGACACCGTCGCCCGCCTGGCGGACACCTGCCCCAACCTCGTCGGGTACAAGGACGGCGTAGGCGACATCGACACCGTCACCCGCATCTACGCGCGGCTGGGGGACCGCCTCACGTACATAGGTGGCCTGCCGACCGCGGAGACCTTCGCCCTGCCCTACCTCCAGCTGGGCGTGACGACCTATTCCTCGGCCATCTTCAATTTCCTTCCGGAATTCGCTCTCGCCTTCTACGCCGCCGTTCGAGAGCAGCGGCAGGCCGACGTCACGAGGATGCTCTCGGCCTTCGTCCTCCCGTACACCGAGATCCGTGACCGTCAGGCCGGGTACGCGGTCAGCATCGTGAAAGCCGGCATGGCAGCGACCGGCCGCAGCGCGGGACCAGTCCGGCCTCCGCTGACCGACCTGACCACGCAGGAACACGACTCCCTGTCGGCCCTGATCGCCCGAGTGCCCACCGTCTGACCCACGCCCCCCGGCGTAACCGTGCCCCAGCCCAGGAAGAAGGCTCCACCCATGAGCAGCACCCCCGCCCCCAAACCTACGGCCCACCCGCCGGCGACCGACCTGACGGGGGCCATGTTCATCGCCGGTGAACGCATCACCGGCGCGGGCGCCGAGATCCGTTCCCTCGACGCCCGCACCGGCCAGGAACTCGACCCGCCGTACCGCTACGGCGACACGGCCGATGTGCGGCGGGCCTGCCGAGCCGCCGACGACGCCTTCGACACCTTCCGCGACCTGCATCCCTGGCGCCGCGCCCGCTTTCTCGAAACCATCGCCCGCAACCTCACCGCCCTGAGCGACGCCCTGGTCGACCGCGCCCACCGGGAGACCGCGCTGCCCACCGACCGGCTGACCGGCGAAGTCGCCCGCACAACGGGCCAGCTGCGGCTGTTCGCCTCCGTCCTGACGGAGGGCAGCTGGTACGGCGCCCGCATCGACCCCGCGCAACCCGACCGCACGCCCCAGCCCCGCCCGGACATCCGCCAGCAGCGCATCCCCCTCGGCCCGGTGGCGGTTTTCGGTGCCAGCAACTTCCCCCTGGCCTTCTCCGTCCTGGGCGGGGACACCGCCTCCGCCCTCGCCGCGGGCTGCCCCGTCATCGTCAAGGCACACGATGCGCACCTGGGCACCAGCGAACTCGCCGCCCACGCCGTCCAGGCCGCCGTCGCCGAGCATCAGCTGCCACCCGGTGTCTTCTCCCTGCTCATCGGCGACGGCCCCACCCTGGGCATCGATCTCGTCACCGACCCCCACATCCAGGCCGTCGGGTTCACCGGGTCCCGCAACGCCGGACTCGCTCTCCTGCGCGCCGCCGCCGCACGGCCGCAGCCCATCCCGGTCCACGCCGAGATGAGCAGCATCAACCCCGTCGTGCTCATGCCCGGGGCCCTTGCCCGCCGCGCCGAGGCCCTCGCCGACGGGTACACGACGTCGCTCACCCTGGGCGCCGGTCAGTTCTGCACGAACCCCGGCCTCGTCATCGCCGTGGACGGCCCCGACCTGGAACGCTTCCTGTCCAGGGCACGCAGCGTGGTGGACGCCCACGCCGGGGCCACCATGCTCGCACCGCGCCTGGCCATGTCCTACCGCATCGAGACCGAGACCGTCTCCTCGCGCCCCGCTGTCGAGGTCCTCGCGCGAGGCGCCGAACCGCGATCCGCCAGCCCCGGCCGGGCCCTGCTGATGAGCGTCCATGCCGACGACTTCCTCGCCGATCCAGAACTCGGACGCGAGATGTTCGGGCCGGCCGGCCTTGTCGTACGCGCCCGCGACCTGGACCAGCTGACCGACGTGCTGCGCAGTCTGGAGGGCCAGCTCACCGCGACCGTTCACACAGCGGACGACGACCTCCCGCACGCCCGCCGACTCCTGCCCCTCCTCGAACGACGCGCCGGCCGTGTGCTGTTCGACGGCTGGCCCACCGGGGTCGAGGTCGGCCACGCCATGGTCCACGGAGGCCCCTACCCCGCCACCTCAGACAGCCGGACCACCTCGGTCGGCTCCCGCGCCATCGAACGATTCCTGCGTCCCGTCGCGTACCAGAACGTCCCCCACGCGCTCCTGCCGCCTTCCCTGCGGGACGACAACCCCTACGGCGTCCCGCGCCGCATCGACGGCAACCTGCGCTCCACCGACTGAGTCGCTGCAGCACAGTGACGAGCCGCCGTCGGCACGCGGCGACGGGAGCGCCCGGGACCTGAAGCAAGTGGTCGGCTTCGGAAGTCTTTCGGGGGCTGACGCCCAGAGCCGGGCGGTTCCTGTCGCATCGTCGGACGCCCAGGGCGGCGGGGTGACGGCTGCCTCGGCCGCCTGCGAAGGGGCTTCGGGAGACCCAGGTTTTTCTGGCCCTGGTTGGCCCGGCGGTCGGTGGCGAGACTGCGGCCATGACCGACAGCAACAGCGATGTGACCAGCTTCCACGACCGGGTCGTCCTGATCACCGGCGGAACCAGCGGGATGGGCCTGGCCACCGCGCGTCTGCTCCTGGAAGCCGGCGCCGATATCGTCATTACCGGCCGCGACGATGCCCGCCTCGACCGCGCGGCCGAACACCTGGACAAAGTGTCCGACCAGGGTGCCCGGCTGCTCACAGTTCGGGCCGACTCCGCCAGCCTCACCGATCTCGACCGCTTGGCTGTCCTGATCCGTGAACGCCGTGGACGGCTGGACGGGGTGTTCGCCAATGCCGATCGCGCAGCTCGCCGGAGTGAGCGTCGACTACTACACCCGGATGGAACAGGGCCGCGTGCCCAACCCCTCAGGCACGGTACTCGACGCCCTCGCCCGCGCACTGCGGCTGGACGGCGATGCCACGCGGCACCTGCACCGCCTTGCCCGACCGCAGTCCGCCGCCCGGCACGTTCCCCGGCGCCAGGCCCGGCCGCAACGCGTGCGCCCCATGCTCCAGCGGTTGCTGGACGATCTGGTGGGCATGCCGGCGATGGTGATGGGCCGGCGCATGGACATACTGGCCTGGAACACGGCAGCGGCCGCCCTCTTCGGCGACTACGCGGCTCTGGACCGAACCGAGCGCAACATCGCCCGGATCACTTTCCTCAACGAGACGTCCCGGGAACTGTACGCGGACTGGACCTCGTGCGCCCGCGAGAACGTGGCCTACCTCCACCTGGACGCGGGACGGCACCCCGAGGACCCCCGGTTGGCGAGCCTGATCGGCGAACTGTCGATGAAGAGCGAGGACTTCCTCCGCTGGTGGGCTGAACACCCGGTGCAGGACAAGACCTCGGGGACCAAGCGGTTCCGGCATCCGGTGGTCGGCGATCTGGAACTGGCCTACGAGACCCTGCGCGCAGCGGACGACCCTGATCAGGCCTTGATCACGTATGCCGCAGAGCCGGGCAGCCCATCGCACGACGGCCTGCGGATGCTGCTGGCCTGGGCCGCTGAGACACCCTCCGCGAAGCCGGACGACGACCGGGCACGCTGACCTGACCCGGCCTTCCGCGCCAAGGCCCAGCGTGCCCTTCATGAACCTGGTCACCCAGGTCATGACTACCGAGCCCTGCGCAAGCGCCGGACGCGTCTTCTGGGTCGTCGACAACGGCTTCTCTCACCGGAGGGAGAAAGGCCATCGGCCCTCTGACCACTGCGTTGCCGAACGCGGTCATGGCCCATACCCCCGTGCGCGCCCCTCCGGACGAACCAGATCGCTATGCGCGCCGGCAGGTGGCCAAGCTGGGCGCCCCAGCCGCCGACGAACCCGCCACGTACCGCCTGCGACTCGCCGAACCGACGGTCCCCACCGCCGCGACCCCCGTCACCAGCAACTACACGGTGCAGAACGGGGGTGCTGGACCGCACCACCACGAGCGTGGCCGACGCGAAGGGCTTCACCAGCATCGGTTCCCGTCCGCGGACGGCAGCCACCCACCCGTGCGGATCGGGGTCGATCTGGGCGCCGGCCGGGCGATCGGCCCGGTCACGCTCCACCCGCGCACCGACACCGGCGCGGCCGGCGGCGGCACAGGCCGGCTTCCCCGTCGACTTCACGCTCCGGACCCGGGCCGACGGAGCGACCGCCTGTACCCCGTCCGCAGGGTGACAGGGCAAGCCAACCCGAACGGAGCCGCTGACGGCTGTCGTGCTGTGGGCCGGCCATCGCAAGGGCCGGACGTCCTATTGACGCGTTCGGACCGTCATCATACGGTCACGCCGGCGGCGCATAGAAAGCGCTCTCTCGAACGTCTCGTGCCCCAGCCGCACCTGGAGACCAGTCATGCCTCTGACGCCCCCCACACCCTGTGCAGCCCTCTCCGGTCTACTGACCGGGCTGCTCATCCTGTCCACCGGGGCCGGCGCGTACGCCGCCGACAGCCACGTCCAGACCAGCGACCTGTATGTGGCGACCAACGGCAGCGACAGCAACGCGGGAACACTGTCCGCCCCGCTGAAGACGATCCAACGCGCCGTGGACCTGGCTCAACCGGCCACCACGATCCAGATCCGGGGGGGCACTTACGCGCCCACCACGAACATCCAGCTTGTGAAGAACGGTGCGTACGGTCGGCCCATCACCCTGCGCAGCTACGGGGGGGAGCGGGTCGTCATCGACGGCGAGAACATGCCGTACACACCGGGAGCGGCTGGATCGTCCATTCCCCGTGCCCAGCGTGGGGCGGTCCACATCGAGGGCGACTACTGGCGGCTGATCGGCCTGGAGATCATCCACGGTCCGTACGGTGTGTACGCCTCGGACACAAATGGCAACGTGTTCGACCGCCTCGCCACCCGGGACAACTACGAGTCCGGGTTCCAGCTGCAGGGTGCGTCCAGCAACAACCAGATCCTGAACCTGGACAGTTACGGCAACCACGACCCACGCAAGAACGGCGAGAGCGCCGATGGTCTGGCCATCAAGGAAGGCTCCGGCGCCGGCAACGTCGTACGCGGTGCCCGCCTGTGGAACAACTCCGATGACGGCCTTGACTTCTGGAAGTTCGACGGGACGCCCATCCTGGTCGAGGACAGCTTGGCCTGGGGGAACGGATTCAACCGATGGAACCTGACCGACTACCAGGGCGACGGCAACGGCTTCAAGATGGGCGGCAACGGCGTGGCGGCGGACCACACGGTGCACAACAGCATGGCGTGGGGCAACTCCGCCGGCGGCTTCATCGACAATAACAACCCGGGCAAGATGAAGATCGACCACTGCACCGCGTGGCGCAACGGGAAGACGGGGTTCGACTTCAGCCGCTCCTCCAGCACCCTGACGAAGAACTTGGCGATGGCCAACAGCGGCGACGTCTCGCTGGGCACCAAATCCACCGGCAGCGGCAATTCCTGGGACATCGGTGGCACCTGGGCGCCGGCCAGCACGGACGCCGGCACCGTCACCGGCCCGCGGGCGGCTGACGGCTCCATCCCGTCCTCGGCTTTCCTGCGCCCCGGCAGTGGTGCGGACGTCGGGGCGTGGTCCTGAGCCGAGGCGACGACTGGACCCGCAGCCCGGGCGGCGGAGCGTCAGGGAGAGCCGATCGCCGCCGAGTTCGTTGCCTTCCCGCCATACGTAGTCCAGTTCGACCGGTTGCGGTTGCGGCAGTTGCAGGGGCCGGAAGGTGATGCCGCCGTAGCGCATCCGGACCGCGCCCTCGGGTACGAGGGCGATGCCCCAGCCTCCGTTGACCAGGGCCAGCATGCTGTGCACCTGGGTGAGGTACTGGGTGAACACCGGCTGCGCTCCCGCCGTGCGGAAGACGTTGACCAGCAGCTCGTGGAAGTAGCGGGCCTCGATGGGCGAGTACATCAGGAAGTCCTCGCCGGTCAGGTCCTCGACGTGCATGGGCCTGGTGGCGGCGGCCAGCCGGTGTCCGGCGGGCAGTGCCGCCACCAGGCCCTCCCGCACGGCAGGGCGGGAGACGAGGTCCGGTCCCGTGGCCGACGGACGGGCCAGCCCGAGGTCGAGTGAGCCTTCGCCGAGAGCCTCGAGCTGGTCGCGGGTGACGAGTTCGTGCAGGAGGACCTCGACACCCGGCAGTGCCGTCTGCGCGGTTTCCAGGAGGCTGCCGAGGTCGTTCTCCAGCAGCTGGATCTGTCGGCTCAGAGGTGGCTGGGTCATGTTCAGGCGCTCCGCGGCACGCGTGAAATGGAGTTCTTCCGCGACCGCCACAAAGCTCGTCAGCTGGGCCAGCGCGAACATTGATGCTCTCCAGGTATTGCAGCATCCAAAAACAGTGTTGGACGTGAATCATTAGCGACCGTAGCGTCACATTCAGATGGACGCGGGACCGCTCCCCGGCCGACCCCGTCCCGGTCAAGAACCGGCCGCTCCTTCGCACGGCTGACGGACCCCCGTGCTGCCCCGACCCCGCCACTGCGCCAGGACCGGGGCGGTCGCGGTAGCCCCTCAACCAGCGCGATCACGCGAGGAGATGACGTCATGCCCCAGCCCCCGTACTACGAGGTCAACGTCCCCATACGGAGCACCGAGACGCCCACCCTGCGCGGGGTGCACGTCTTCACCGGCTGGGCCGACAGCCGCGACGCTGCCATGAAGGCCGCACACCAGGTCTACAACGCGGCCCGCACCGCGGCAGAGGCCGGGCGCGAGATCCCCCACGGCGGCCCGGACGGCTGGTCGGCCTACGGATACCGGCCCGGCTGGGAGCCCGACTGGCCCGCCGCGAAGGCCGGCCCCTGGAGGAGCCCGTACGGCTGGCTCGCCTCCGGCCCCTCCAAGCCGTAGCTCCGCTCCGGGACAGGCGTTACAGGCATCCAACCGAGCCGCCTGTCCCGGGCCCACCCACCTCGCACGACACGAGAGGGAGATCGCCAGCATGGACCTCGTTCTGTGCACACGGGGCCCTGCCCGCCGGGCCGGTGCTCCCGGGCCACTGGCGCGGCGAGGTACTGGGATCGGGGCGGGCAGCGGTACCTGATGGAGGACTTACACGTCGCCGGCGGCCTGCCCGGCTTCCTCTCCCGCATCCCCGACCTGCTCCACCTGGACCGGCCGACCGTCGCGCACGACACCCTGCGCGAGCAGCTCGCCGGCGCCCGGGTCCACGACGACATGATCCGGCCCCGCGACAACCCGGTGGCGAACGAGGGCGGGGCCGCCGTCCTGCGCGGTAACCTCTGCCCCGACGGCGCGGTCATCAAGCACATCGCCGCAGAGCCGCACCTGCTCGCGCACACCGGCACCGCCGTCGTCTTCGACGACTACCGGACGATGCAGCGCACCATCAACGACCCGGCCCCGGGCATCACCGCCGACAGGGTGCCCGTGCTGCGGGGCGCCGGCCCCAAAGGCGGCCCCGGCATGCCCGAGTACGGCATGCTGTCCGTCCCCGACCACCTGCTCAAGCAGGGCGTGCGCGACATGGTGCGAATCTCCGACGCCTCATGAACGGCACGAGTTACGGCGCCTGCGTGCGGCACGCGGCCCCCGAGTCGTACCTCGGCGGACCGCTCGCCCTGGTGCGCACCGGCGACCCGATCACCCGCGACATCCCAGCCGCACCCCCCGGCTCGACGTGGACGACGACGAGCCGGCGCGCCGCAGGGCCAGTGGACCCCGCCGCCCGTGCGCGACGAACGCCGAACGGAGAACAGTCATGGCCCAAGCCGCAGCCGTGGCAAGACCGCCCGCGCCACCCCGGCGGCGCCCTGCCCCGGCCACGCCGCGCAGGCTCCCCTACCTGCCGATCACCCCGGCCGCCCTGCTCATGCTGGGCTTCATCCACGGGAGTTCATAACTATGAACGCGCCCTTCCGATCAGACTGGCCTGGCACCCTCGCATCGTCCGGAAACCCGCCACGTCACAAGACTTTTAGTGGGCACGGCGTCTACTACCGTGCTGTTCAGCTACATGAATAAAACATAAAGACAGGGCTATTGACGCGACCATGGCAAGCCCCTAGCTTTTCGGCAAGCGCTTTCCCCGAGAGGTGTGCCTGATCCGTCAGGGCCCCGGACGATCCCGGTCCCCGGAGCAGCCCACGGCGGAGCGGACAGGACCGGATGCCGGGCCATGGCGTCCGAGACGCAGCACCACAACGCCCGCTCGCCGGGATCACGGCCACCCGCGCACCCCCACGACCAAGGAGACAGGCACTTGCATTCGAAAGCCGCAGTCGCATCGGCCAGCCTGCTGGCCGGCGCCCTCATCACGCTGTCCGGCAACACGGCGCAGGCCGTTTCCGTTCACGGCCACACCGCGCCCGTCGGAGCGGCCGCCACCGCGACGGCGTCAGGCACCGTTCTTTACGTCGCGCCGGACGGCAAGGACAGCGCGGCCGGAACGCAGTCGGCGCCGACGACGCTCACCTCGGCCATCAGCCGGACCACTCCGGGCGGCGCGATCTACATGCGCGGCGGGACGTACAAGTACGCCTCGACGATCACCATCCCGGCCGGCGACAACGGCACCTCCGGAGCCAGGAGCGTCCTGTCCGCCTACCCGGGCGAGAAGCCGGTGCTGGACTTCTCGGCGCAGAGCGAGAACTCGTCGAACAGGGGGCTTCAGCTGATGGCCGACTACTGGCACCTGTACGGCCTGACGGTCCAGCACGCCGGTGACAACGGCATCTACGTGGGCGGCAGCAACAACATCATCGAGCGCGCGGTGACGGCGTACAACCGCGACACGGGACTCCAACTCGGACGGATCGCCAGCGGCACCCCCCAGTCCAAGTGGCCGTCGAACAACCTCATCGTGAGCTCGGAGTCCCACGACAACAAGGACTCCACCGGCGAGAACGCCGACGGTTTCGCCGCGAAGCTGACCACCGGTACCGGGAACGTCTTCCGCTACGACGTCTCCCACAACAACATCGACGACGGCTGGGACCTGTACACCAAGACGGACACCGGCCCCATCGGCCCGGTCACCATCGAGTACTCACTGGCCTACGACAACGGGACCCTCACCGACGGCACCCAGAACAAGAACGGCGACCGCAACGGTTACAAGCTCGGCGGCTCCGACATCAAGGTCAACCACATCGTCCGGCACAACGTGGCTTACCACAACGGCCATCACGGCTTCACCTACAACAGCAACCCCGGCACGATGGCCATCTCGAACAATGCCAGCGTCAACAACGGCGTCCGCAACTTCGCCTTCGACGAGGGCACTTCGGTGTTCCGTAACAACACCTCGTGCCGCACCAGCAGCGGGACGAACGACAAGATCAGCACCGGTGCCGACACCGACGCCTCGAACCAGTTCTGGCTCGGCTCGAACGGGGCGCGCTGCTCCTCCTACACCGGAGCCCTGGACTGGTCCCTCGCCTCCGACGGCCACCTGGTCGTCAGCTTCGGCGGCAAGGCGGTCACACCGTAACCGACGCGGTCGCCCGGGGCCGGCACAGGGGCCGTCCCCGGCGTCGCCCGCCGGTATGGCCACACGCGTCCCGGACGACGTGTCCCGTGCCGCTGCGACCCTCCGGCCTCGCGGCGGCACCCCCACTCCAGACCCAGGTCAGGCGCCCTCCGTGTGTCGGCTGCGCAGCGAGACGGCCAGCACACGTGACATCCGGCGTCGAAAACTACCTAAGGAGACGAGGATGAGCAGACCGGATATGTCCCGGATCCATGCGACGCTGGCCACGATGGCCCTCGTGCTCGCGGCCGGCGCGGTCGTGTCGGCGCCCGAGGCATCGGCGGCGACCGGCGCCGTTTCCGGCTACGCCAGCCAGAACGGCGGCACGACCGGTGGCGCGGGCGGACAGACGGTGCGGGCCACCACGGGAACCGCGATCAACGCGGCACTGTGCAACCGGGCCAGCAGCAGCACCCCGATCGTCATCGAGGTCGAGGGAACCATCGACCACGGCAACACCAGCAGGGTGTCCGGCAAGAGCTGCAGCACCGCCGACGACGTGATCGACCTCAAACAGGTCAGCAACGTCACCCTCGTCGGCGTCGGCAGCGGAGCCGTCTTCGACCAACTCGGCATCCATGTCCGCGAATCCGGCAACATCATCATCCAGAACGTCACCGTCCGCAACGTCAAGAAGTCCGGCTCCCCGCTTTCCAACGGCGGAGACGCCATCGGCATGGAGAAGGACGTGCACAACGTCTGGGTCGACCACGCGACCCTGGAGGCGTCAGGTGGGGAGAAGGAGGGGTATGACAGCCTCTTCGACCTGAAGAACAACACCCGGTATGTGACGCTGTCCTACAGCGTCCTGCGCAACTCCGGCCGCGGCGGTCTCGTCGGCCACAGCGACAGCGACCTCACGAGCACCTTCATCACGTACCACCACAACCGGTACGAGAACCTGGACTCCCGCGCACCCCTGCTGCGCGGCGGCACGGCCCACATCTACAACAACTACTACGTCAACCTGCACGAGTCGGGGATCAACTCCCGGGCCGGAGCGCGAGCCAAGGTGGACAACAACTACTTCGAGGACTCCAAGGACGTCCTGGGCACCTTCTACACCGACAAGGCCGGCTACTGGCAGGTCAGCGGCAACATCTACGACAACGTGACATGGTCCGCCCCCGGCAGTGAGAACCACCCCGCCGGCCCCGCCCCGCAGTCCAACACGACCATCACCGTCCCCTACTCCTACGACCTCGACGCGCCCGACTGCGTGCGGAGCATCGTGAGCCGGACGGCCGGCGCCGGCAAAGGACTGCTGACGTCCAACGGCAGTTGCTGACCACACACGCCTGCAGCGTCCGCGACTCCCGGCAGCCGGGCGCGCCCCTCCCCGTCCTCGACGGTCCCGCCTGCATGAGGTCCTCACGCAGCCCGCGTGGCCTGGACGCGGCCGGACCTGTTTGCCGACCACCCAGGCCCGAGTCCCGGCCGGCCCCACGTCCCACGGGGGCCGGCCGGGACCGCTGTGCGTCCACGCGTGTGCGATCTGCCGTCCGGTGACCGTCAGGCGCGCTGCCACGGGATGGGCTACGAGCGCTCCAAGTTCAGGCACTGGATCGACACCGACACATACGGCCGGGGAAACCCGCGCCGAGGTCCTCAAAACGGAAACCGTCAGCCCGCCCGAAGAGGGGCCGCGCTGCCCCGGAGCGGTGGCGAGTGGTACTCGCCCTACGACGACCGCTACATCCAGGGCCCGCGCGGTCTGGACATCGATCACCTGGTCCCGCTCGCCGAGGCCTGGGACTCCGGCGCCTCCGCCTGGTCGCCGGCGGAGCGGCAGGCCTACGCCAACGACCCTGGCGACGCGAGGGCGTTGATCGCGGTGTCGGCCGCGTCGAACCGGTCGAAGGCGGACCAGGACCCGGCGACGTGGCTGCCGCCGGCCGCCGGCTCCCGCTGTCAGTACGTCACCGACTGGGTCGCCGACAAGACGCGCTGGGACCTGAGCATCGACACCAGCGAGGAAGCCGCTCTGTCCCAGATCCTCAGCCACTGCCCCAACACGCCGGTCACCGTCACCCTCGCCCGGTAGGGCCCGGCCGTGCGGCGACGGCGCCGGTATCACCGACCGCACTGGACGACTCACAGAGGCTCAGCGGCGCATCAGCCTCCCCAGCCGCGCCCGACGTCGCAGCGGCGGCAACGGCCGGGCAGGACGGCTCCTGCCCGGCCGTTATGGCTGCGCACCGATCCGCGGCAGCGCGTGCCACAGGGCTGACGTCCGAGCCGCGGCAGCGGCCGGACAGGGTGGACCCGTCCGGCCGTGGCGGCTACTCCCAGGGCTTCGGTAGCGCGTGCCACAGGGCTCTGAGCCAGTCGGGCGGGTTGGTGAGGAACTTGTCCACCAGCCGGTCGGTGATCCAGCGGGCGGCGCCCTGAGCGGCGCCTTGGCCTATCGCGGCGGGCAGGCCGGCACTCACGGCGGGCTGCTGCGGGACGGGCGCGGGGTCAGGCGGCTGGACGGGCGCGGGAACGTTGTCCCGGGTCATGATGCTGCTCCCTTGAGCAGAGGGTTCGAGGACAGCGGACACCTGTGGTGGTGTCGTCCGCGTGGGGGTGGTGCGCGCCTCGCGGTCGGCGGTCCTGCTGCGGCTCTCTGCTGTGGAGCGTCCCTGTGGGGGCGTCGCCCTGGCCCAGGGTGGCGTCGTGTTCAGCGTAGCGGCGATCGGCGCGGGTATTGCCCCGGGTGTCTGTCGGGTGGTCATCGGTATTGCCTCCGGCGTGAGTTCGACTTGGCGGGCGGGACAGTGACAGGACTCAGGTGCTTGCGTCTTGTTGTCGTGTTGGGAACGGCTTCTTCACCCCCTGGTGTCGAAAGCCGTCGCCCGGACAGCAGCGACCGGGACGAAAGTTCTGCAGGGTTCGAGCACGTCGAAGGCCCGGACCACGTGGTCCGGGCCTTGGGCCTAGAGCGTCGTGTGCCCTCCTACACTGGTAATGGGGGAAATCGAGCCGGATGTTTGGGTCGGGCGCCGACTTTCTATGCCTGGCGCTGGCCGGTTGGAGCAGCCCTGCTCGGTTGTGGCTCGGCTTCGGCTGACCCGACGACAGCGGGGCCGGACAGGATCACCCTGCCCGGCCCCGCTGCTGGTTCCCGGCTGCTCACCGGCTGAGGCGGATACGCGGCCCCCACACGAACTCGAGGTCGTCCAGGAAGACGGTCTCCAGCTCCTCCTCCCACCGGCCGCGCAGGAGGAACGGCACGGCCTCCATCCGCTCCAGGATGACCAGGGTCTCGGGCTGTCCGACCAGCGCGTACCGGCCGTGCGAGGCGGGCCTGCTGCCCGGCCCGTGCGTGCGCAGCATCTCCTCCAGGCGGGCGCGGTGCTGCTCCACGAACGCCTCCAGGCGCTCGATGTACCCCTCGCGTTCCTCGGGGCGCACCGCGCTCAGAGCGACGTCCAGGAAGTCACCGCCGTCCGGCCAGTGCCGCACGCCTGGTGCGGCCACGGCCCACGGGAAGTGTTCCGCGGCCGCCAGGACGTCCTTCGCCTCCAGCGGTGGAACTGGGGCCGGGGCGGGGTCCGGTTCCTCCACCGGAGTCTCCTGGGGCGGGGGAGTCGGGCCGCTGAAGGTGGGCGGCCAACATGGCGCTGGACGCGGCGCGGCCCCGTCTCAGCCGACCAGGACGAGGACGAGTGGGCCGAGGCGGGCAGGTCAGGGCGTGGCTGGGTGCCAGGCCGCGTCAGGCCACGGTGGCCTTGTCTCGTGCAGTTGCACGGAGACATCCGGCCAGAGGAGTGGCCAGTTCCCTTCCGGAATGGATCTTCAGCTCCCGTAAGGGGTCTGCCCTGACAGACTCCGTTCCACGCCGGGCCGGCATGTATGTCTGCCTCATGGTTCGTCCTCTGCTGTCAACGAAGGAGAAGCATGGAAATCCGCGATGTCACGTCCGAGACCGCTGGGTCGACGGGTGTACTGAAGGTGCGTGAGGTTCCCGCCGCCGTCGAGGCGCGTGAGGCGCTGCTCGCCGCGATCGCGCAGGAGGCCAGGACAGTGGTGGACAAGCACCCGGGTGAGGCCGCTCCTGCCCTCGTTCAGCTCGCGCAGGCTTACGCGGCTCTGTCCACCACCAGCGTGCCCGTCTCCACTGACGGAAGCAGTGCCGTGGCGCCCGTACAGGGCCGGGCCAGCGGTCACCAGGTCGGGCTCTGCCTGGAGTTGGAGCCCTGATCTGACGGCAGTTCCCCGGCCGTCTCCCGGGGCCTGCTGCCGGCCGGCATCGCGTCCGCGGAGGGGGCCGGAAGATCTTCCCAGAAGGGCGAGGGCTGCGCCTGGGGCTGCCGAGGGCCCCGGCGCGGCCTTGCGCGGCCGGCCAGAAGACCCCAGCTTGCCGTGGGCATCGCGTGAGAGCTACCAGGAGCGCGAGAGGGCGGTTTGAGCCTTTTTTCAATTATGGGGTTTTTCCTGCTTGCCGAGAGCGTAGGTAGCGGCTTGCCGGGGCCATCGGGGCCATGGCGCATACGTGAAAGGATGTTCGGTTGGCGGACAAGGTGAGGTCGACGGAGCAGGACCGGCTGCAGCGGCTGGGGAGCCTGCTGTCGGGGTCACGGGCCCAGCAGGGCGGGGCGGGCCGGGCACTGGGCCAGGGCGGCGCGTACAGCAATCTGCTGCTGGGGGTGATGCTGCACGGGGCGGAGCGGGTGCGGCAGGGCAAGACGCCCACTGATCTCGAGCGGCCGCTGCTGGATGCGTTGCGCACGGTGGTGTCTGAGGCCGAGTTGAAGCAGTGGGGGCAGACGTACCGGGGGCTGGTCGATGCCCAGGGGCGGCTGGCGATGGTGCCGGAGCGGATCACGCGACTGCCGGTGAGCCAGGGCTACAGCATGGCGGACCTGAAGCAGGACATCGTCCCGCTTGTGACGGAGGCGCTGGCGTCACCGAACGTGCAGATCGTCGACCCGTTCGCGGCAGCGGCCGGACGACCTGAGGACCCGGCCTTCATCTCCGCCATGCAGCAGACGCGTATCGCGGTGACCGCCTACGCGAAGCCTCCACGATTCACGGGAGCCGCAACGGCCGGCGCAGAGCAGACGGCAGAGACGGCCGGCGTCGACGAGCCCGACGAGAGCCGGGCGACGCCCGAGTCGTTCCAGGTGGACCTGAAGATGAAGAGCTTCTACGTGGAGCGGGCCGTAGGAGACGCGGGAGGCGGCAAGGACGAGATCTACTGGACCGCCTCCACGGCCACCGGCGCAGCGGGCAGGCCCTACGTTTCGCAGGAGTTCGGCTCCGTAGTCAAGGGCCAGACCCGCACGTTCGGCTCCCCCGACGTCTTCTTCTCAGGACGCACCGCGGGGCTGGTGGGAACGCACATCTCGGTCTGGGAGGCCGACCAGAGCAACGAGGGATGGTGGAACGCGCTGAAGAACGCGCTGAACACCGCCGTCGACCTCATCGACGGCAAACTGGACCAGCTGGGCTTGATCGACGACGTGTTCGGCGGCCTGGAAGTACCCCTGTGGGCGACGCTCGCCTGGGAGGTGGCCAAGACATTCATCGCCACCCTGGACATCTTCCGGAACTTCGACGACCTGTCCTGCTCCCGTTTCATCGGGCTCAACCGACAAGACCTGGCCGTCCTCTCCCGCCGCGGCGAGACGACCTGGGCCTTCAACGGCGACGGGTACCACACCCTGACGGTGCAGTGGGCGAACAACACCGTCGTCCCGTTCCCTGTCGGAACGCTCGAATGCGTGGAACGCAGCGGAATCAGCTGGGGCGCACCGGTGCCCCTGGGCTGGAAGAGCATCACACCTCCGGCCCTCGCCAGCTACAAGAACCAGCTGTACGTCGCCTTCGTCGCCGAGGACCAACGCGTCATGTGGAGCCGCCTGGAGGCGACCGGCTGGAGAAAGCCGGAGCAGGTGGGCGGCGATCACAGCTACCACGCCCCCGCCCTGGCCGCCGTCGGCAGCAAGCTGTTCTACGCCGTCACCGGCCGGAACGGCGGCGTGTACTGGCGCACCTTCGACGGGGCCTGGTCGAACGTCACCAAACTCGGCGACTACGCGGCATCGGTCGCGCCGTCCCTCGCGGACCACAACGGCCAGGCGTGGCTGACACACGTCGGCGGCGGCGACAGCAAGCTCTACCTCACCATCCACTCCGGCAGCGGGTGGGGCAACTGGATCATCGACAACGTCGGATGGCTCACGGAAAAGCCCCTCGGCTCCGCCTCCGCCTCCGGAACGTGCCGGCGGGCAGTCACCGGAGCCGACCGCAAGGCGTACTTCAGTTCCAGCACCAACGGCACCCAGTGGACCACCCGCCATGTCAAGGACTGGAAGACGGCACACGGGCCGGCCCTCACACGCCATGAAGCCTCATTCTGGTACTTCCAACGCGATCTGGACGGCAAACTGCGGTACGCGAGACTCCTCGACGGACAGAACGACTGGACCGGCTTGTTCACCGTTCCCAAGGCTCTTCCTCAGGACGAGCCGGCCGCAGCCCCCCACAACCGCAAGCTCTACGTGATGTACCGACGCTGATCCCGCCCGCCGGGCTGCAGTAGGCGGTCATCGGCACGCCGAGCACGCAGCTCGCACAAATCGTGCCCGGGCGCCGGGCCGGATGAGCCAGCCGGAAGGCTGGCCGAGGCCGCCGACGTCAGACGGCCCCCTCGGGTGGACGGCCCCGCACCGTCCACCCGTTGCCCAGGGATTGATCTCCGGCCAGGCGACTGGGCCCGACAGGGGCCAGCCCCCTGTCGGCCACACTTCTCCGGCCTCGGTACTGGTGGGCTCCGCGCCCACGTCCCGGTGAAGCGGACCTGGTCGGCCGTCCAGTCGCCCAGCCGCTGCCACGGGCGCAGCCGCCCGAGCAGATAGCCGGCCGCGAGCGCGACGGCCGCGATGACGACGACGCCCATCACGACCACCGCATCCCGATCGCGGACAGCAGCTCCACCCGCTGCGGGGTCAGCGTCGCGGCCCGGCTGCGCTGGTTGCTGATCCACGCTCCGAGCCGGAGCTCCCGCTCCTCCTGGTCCTCGCCGACGATCCGTTCGATGTGCTTCCTCGGCACCCGCAGGTGCCCCTCGCGTTCGTAGAACTGCTTGGCGGCGGCGTAGTTCATGGCCCATTTGTCGGCCTGTGTACGGCGCGGGGGTGGTTTCTCGTCCTCGGCCGCGGGTGTGATCCCGAGGACCTGCTCGCACATCCACTGCTGCGCGGTCGTCAGGTTGTCCCAGCCGAGCCGGACCGAGCGCACCCACCGCCCGAGGTCCTCGCCCTGGTGCACGACGTCGCCGGGCTCGGTGGGCAGGGGGTGGCCTGCCTCCAGGTGGAGCCGGACGAGGTGGAAGCAGCGCTGCCACCCCACCGGCCAGCTCGGGCACCAAGACGGGTCGATGTCCTCCAGCTGCTCGCGCCGCTCCTCCGACAGCGCCCCGGCCGGCGACTCCACCGGCAGGCCCTCGGCACGCTGCTGCTCGATCTCGGCCGCTTTGCGGGCGGCGGCCCGCGCGTTCTTCAGCCAGATGCCTACCTTGTAGCCCTGGAAGGTGGCGTCCAGCGGGGCCAGCAGGTGGCCCGCCTCGGCCGCCCACCCGCGCGCCGCCGCGAGACCTTCCTCCCACGCGACGTCGAAGTGCGACCACACCATGCCCAGCTTCTCCAACTGCTCGACGCGGTCCTCGTCCATGTCGCCGCGGGCGTAGAACCGCCTGGCGTCGGCGATCCACTGTCCGAGCGGGAAGTTCGCGAGGGAGGCCGGCCACCCCTCGGCCTCCACCGCCTGGCCCTCGCCGCCGGGCACCCGGTACGTGAACGGGACCTTGAGGTCGCCGTGGAGCCGGTTGTAGATGACGGCGGCCTCGATGCCGCGCCGCCAGTGCTCGTGCTCGGAGTTGATGACCCGCAGGTTGATGAACGCCGCGAGCTGCGCCGGGTCACGCGGCACGGAGAACTTCAGCAGCTGCCGCGCCGGGACCGACGGGCCGCCGGATCCGTTGCCTTCGCCCTGGCCCTGCTGGCCCCCGCCGCTGCGGCTCTGAGCGCCCCTCACGCGGCTTGGCGCCTGCGGCTCGGCGAGCTGCTCTACCACCCGGGCGTCGTGCGCCCTGAGCGCTTCCAGCAGCTTCGCCAACCCGCCGAACGCCCTGGAGGTCAGCATGTTGTCCGCCGTCTCGCCCGGCCCGAGCAGGACCGGCACCACGAGCGAGGCGACCTTGCCCTCGCCCGGCTGCATCCGCAGCGCGCGGCCCACGGCCTGGACGAGGTCGGGCATCGAGCCGCGCACATCCGCCCAGTAGACGGAGTCGCAGTTCTTGGTGTCGACCCCCTCGCCCAGCACCTTTACCGAACCCAGGAAGCCCTTCTCCACCACCGTGCCGTCCGTGGCGATCCCGGACGCGAACTCCCCGAGGACCCGGCGCCGGTGGCCCGGCTTGTGGTCGCCGCACAGCCAGTCCGCCCAGATCGTGCGCGGGTACAGCTCGGGGGCGGCGGCGTGCAGCCGCTCGGCGACGTCGGGGAGGCCGGCCGCGAACGCCTCGGCCTCGCGGACCTGGTGGTGGAAGACGAGCGTCCTGCGGAAGTTCTCCTCTGAGGACGCCTTGAGCAGGGCAGTCTGGAGAGCGGCGAGCCGGGCCCCGCGGACCTCGTCCGAGCGGCCCTCAGCGCCCAGGAGCTGCGCGGCCTGGAGCTGAGTGTCGGTGACGTCTACGCACACCACCTGGTAGGGGGCACAGATTCCCCGGTCGATGGCCTCCGAGAGGGTCAGGGTGAAGCAGCGGCTGCCAAAGGGGCCCTCGGGGTCGTCTTCCATGCTCGCCACCAGCTCACCCGGCGCGCCCTCGGCATCCTCGTCCAGCTGCCACAGGCGAGGCGTGGCGGTCATGTACAGGCGACGCAAGGACGGGATGCGGGTGTTGTCGTGGACGACCGCCCAGGGCTTGCCCAGCCGACCCGACGTCCGGTGCGCCTCATCGACCACGATCAGGTCCCAGCCCGGAAGGCCGGCCTTGTGCGCGCGCTCCAGCGTGCCGAGCCCGAGGGAGGCGTACGTGGCGAACACGGTGACCTTGTCGAACGGCCGCACCCAGTCGACCAGTTCCTCCACGTCCGTGGTGTTGGGGAAGGCTACGTCCTCGCCCCGCAGGGACGAGACCCCGATCATCGGGCCCGTGCGGCCGGCCTCGCGCCACGCGGCCTCGGTCTGGGTGAGCAGGTCCAATGAGGGGACGAGCACCAGCACACGTCCCGCACGGAGCTTCTCCGCGCTGCGGGCCGCGACCCGGGTCTTGCCGGACCCGGTCGCCATGATCACCTGAGTTCGGAGCCCCCTCTCGGGCGCAAGCGATCTTGCAGGCAATTCGAGGGCACGGACCACCGCGTCAACGGCTTCCTGCTGCGCCGCCTCACGCTGATCGGTTCGGCTTGTGGTCGACATATCCGTCTGCCTTCTCCTGGGCTCTTGGCTGGGCAGGAAACGGGAAAGCTGCACGTAGAAGGCGTGCGACTGGCTACGGTAGACCTCACCGGAACCGGGTCACCGCCTCGGACCAGTAGCGGGGGAGCGCGATCGGAAACCGGTCCGGATCCCTCAGTGGTGCTGCTATCTGAGTCCCGAGTCTATCTCGTATATCAAAGTGAAGCACTCACAACCGAAAAAGTCCCTCGAACGTGGCTGAATTCTGTTACCGTTGCCTTATGGCCACCCCCGGAGGCAGCCTGACGGCCGGTCAACCCGCCCCCGCGCACCCCGGTTCGGCCTGTCACTCTCCCGACTACCCGTCACCCCTCCCTCCCCTTGCAGCTGCTCGGGCCGTGAGGCCCGTGGGCGTGCCGCGCGGAGCGTGGCACGCCTTGCCTGTAGGGGAGTTGGGGGCGCGTCTTGTGTGGCTGGAGCGCAGCGGAGGCCACGGGTCGGCCGGAGGCTGGCCCTGGCCCGCAACGCGGGCCGGATGCCC
>NZ_JACBWZ010000070.1 GCF_013870595.1 Streptomyces sp. WELS2
CGGGAGCGGGCGATGTCCGCCGAGCCGTCGGTGGAGCCGTTGTCGACGACGATCGCGCGCCAGCCGGACGGGATCCTGTCCAGTACCCACGGCAGGGCCTCGGCTTCGTCGAGGCAGGGCAGCACGACGTCCACGGAGGGGGTGGTTGTCTCGATCACGCCACTCACCCTACGAACTCAAAGCGGACATAAGGGTTTTGCTGTTCTTACGGATCGCTGACGTCACCCCTCGCGACGGCCCCTTCGCCTGCCCGCGCCGCCGCCCGGTGCCAGACTCCGGAGGGTGAAACGCGTACTCGTGGTGGACGACGATCCCACCGTTTCCGAGGTCGTCGCCGGGTATCTGCACCGGGCCGGCTTCGCCGTCGAGGTGGCTGCCGACGGCCCCGCCGCCGTGGCCCGGGTCGCCGCCCGGCCGCCCGACCTGGTGGTACTGGACCTGATGCTCCCCGGCATGGACGGGCTGGAGGTGTGCCGCCGGGTCCGCGAGGACGGGCCCCTGCCCGTGATCATGCTGACCGCGCGGGGCGACGAGGAGGACCGCATCCTCGGCTTGGAGGTGGGCGCGGACGACTACGTCACCAAGCCCTTCAGCCCGCGCGAGCTGGTGCTGCGCGTGGAGGCCGTGCTGCGCCGCGCCGGGACACCGGCCGCCACCGGGACCGGGCCCGCGGAGCCCTGGCTGCGCAACGGCCCGCTCGCCCTCGACCCCGCCGCCCGGCGGGCCACCCGCAACGACGTCGAACTCGCCCTCACCATCCGGGAGTTCGACCTGCTGGAGTTCTTCCTGCGCAACCCGGGCCGGGCGACGAGCCGCGAGGAGCTCATGCGCCGCGTCTGGGGCTGGGAGTTCGGCGACCTCTCGACCGTCACCGTCCATGTGCGGCGGCTGCGCGAGAAGGTCGAGGACGACCCGGCCCGCCCCCGTCTGATCAGCACCGTCTGGGGCGTCGGCTACCGATTCGACTCTCCCCGACCGGACGACTGGGACGAGGACGGAGCCGACGGTGGTCGGTGACACGCTGCTCATCGCCCTGTACGCGGCCCTCGGCGCCGCAGCCGCCGGGCTCGCCGGCGCGGCGGCACTGCGGCTGCTGCGCAACCGGTCGGTCACGCTCTCGCTGGCCGTGGTCGCGGCCGTCACGGTCGCCGCGATGTTCGGCGGAACGATGCTGGTGTCCTGGGCGATGCTCCTGTCGGAACACGACCTGCGGGTCGTGACGATGGTGTGCGCCATGGCCGCGGTCGTCTCCTTCGCCGTGGCCCTGCTGCTGGGCCGCGGCGTCGTCAAGGGCAGCCGGGCACTCGCCGAGGCCACCCGCGCCCTCGGCGACCACGGCAGCTTCGTCCCGCCCGCTACCGCGCTCACCGCCGAACTCGCCTACTTGAGCGCCCAGTTGACGGAGACCAGCGCCAAACTGGCCGCCTCCCGGGAGCGGGAGAGGGCGCTGGAAGCCTCCCGCCGGGAACTGGTGGCCTGGATCTCCCACGACCTGCGTACACCGCTGGCGGGTCTGCAGGCGATGGCCGAGGCGCTGGAGGACGGCGTGGTCGACGACCCGCGCGTCTACCACGCCCGCATCCGCACCGAGGTCGGGCGCATGAGCAACATGGTCGGCGACCTCTTCGAACTCTCCCGGATCCAGGCCGGAGTCCTCGCCCTGACGACGACCCGCGTGTCGGTTTACGACCTGGTCGGCGACGCCCTCGCGGGTGTTGATGCCCTGGCCAGGGAGCACGGCGTTCGGCTGGTGGGCGACCGGGTGGAGCGCGTGCCGGTCGAGGTCGACGGCCGGGAGATGTCCCGCGTCCTGGCCAACCTGCTCGTCAACGCCATTCGCCGCACTCCGGCCGACGGCACCGTCGCGGTGTCCGCCCGCCGGGAGGCCGACCATGTCGTCCTGGCGGTGACCGACGGCTGCGGCGGCATCGCCCCGGAGGACCTGCCACGCGTCTTCGACACCGGCTGGCGCGGCACCGACGCCCGCACCCCGCCCGCCGGGGCCGGACTGGGCCTGGCCATCGTGCGCGGCATCGTGGAGGCCCACCAGGGCCGTGCGGCCGTCCGCAACGTCCCGGGCGGTTGCCGCTTCGAGGTCCACCTGCCCGCGGCGATCTGAGACGCATACGGTACGAGGCCCGGCCCGGCCGGGCTTCCGGCACCCGGCACCCGGTCGGCCGTTCTCAACCGGCTCGCAGGGGGGCCGCCGCGAACTCCGCCATGCCCTGAGCGAAGGCGACCCGAGCCCTCCAGCCCAGTTCGTCGCGGAGCCGGCGCGACGAGGCGGTGATGTGGCGGACGTCGCCGAGCCGGAACTCTCCGGTGACGACGGGTGCCGGGCCGCCGTGCGCGGCGGCCAGGGCGGCAGCCATCTCACCCACGGTGCGCGGCTCCCCGCTGCCGACGTTGTAGGCCCGCAGAGCGCCCTGAGCCAAGCCGTCCACGGCGTCCAGCGCGGCGAGGTTCGCTCCCGCGACATCGCGCACGTGCACGAAGTCCCGCCGCTGCCCGCCGTCCTCGAACACGCGCGGAGCCTCACCGCGCGCGAGCGCGGACCGGAACAGGGAGGCGACGCCCGCGTACAGGGTGTCGCGCGGCATACGGGGGCCGTACACGTTGTGGTACCGCAAGGCCGCCACCCGGCCGCCCGTCGCCCGGGCCCACGCGGCGGCGAGATGTTCCTGGGCCAGTTTGGTGGCTGCGTACACGTTCCGCGGATCGGCGGGCGCGTCCTCGTCGACCAGTGCCGGCACGAGCGGCTCACCGCAGTGCGGGCAAGGCGGTTCGAAGCGGCCCGCCCCGAGGTCGGCCGGCTCACGCGGTCCCGGCCGGACGACACCGTGACGAGAGCACTCGTAGCGCCCTTCGCCGTACACCACCATCGAGCCGGCCAGCACCAGACGGCGTACCTTCGCCTCGGCCATGCCGGCCAGCAGTACCGCCGTACCGAGGTCGTTGCAGCCGACGTAGTCGGGGGCGTCGGCGAAGTCCTTGCCGAGTCCGACCATCGCGGCCTGGTGGCAGACGGCGTCCACGTCGCGCAGGGCGTCGGCCACGGCCGCCGCGTCGCGGACGTCCGCGTGCCGCCAGTCGACGCCTTCGGGAATCGGCGGGGCACCGCGGTGGGCGGCGGGCAGCAGGGCGTCGAGGACGCGCACCGTGTGCCCGGCGCCGGTGAGAGTGGTGACGACGTGCGAGCCGATGAAGCCCACACCTCCGGTGACCAGGATCAGCATGCCCCGACCGTACGGCCGCGGACCGGACCGCGGACCGGCCGGCACCCGGACGTCAGGGGTTCGTAAGCCTTCCCGGCGTCGCGGCCTCCTCGCCGGTGCCCGGCGTCGTCATGTGCGCCTGTCCCAGAACGACCAGGTGGCGGCCGGCAGGACCAGGGCACGTGGCGGTACCCGTATCCCGTGTCGGCGCCAGAGCAGCGCGCACCTGGAGAGTCCGGCCACGGCCGACCCCTCACGCCGACGCGGCGCCCGGCGGCAGGCACTCGCAGGAGCACGTGAGACGCACGTGAGACACCCGTGAGACGGCGGACCGGAACGGAGGCCGGGCTCACGACGGCGGCCGCCTGCGGGCGCGCCTCCGCACGGCCACCCAGAGCACCGTCACCGCCCCCACGGCCACCATGGCGATCAGCCAGTTGCGCGGATAATCCAGCGGCAGCACCGAGGAGTTGGCCCGCGGCCCCGGGCGCAGCAGCACCGGCAGCGCCACCACCGTCAGCGCGCCCGCGACGATCAGCGCCCCACGGACCGGCCCGCGCACACCACCGCGGACCAGCAGGCCGGCCAGCAGCACCAGCGGCGCGATCACCGCGTCGTGCAGGACGACCGCGCCGCCCAGCCAGACCAGCACGCCCGCCAAGTCCCGGACATCGAGCAACAGGGACACGCCGACGCCCATGACCGCCACACCGGCCGCGCCCACGAGGAAGCGCGCCACCTTCATGACAGCACCTCCAGCCACCCCACCCACTTGGTCTGCAGCACGCCGGGCCGGTTGGGGGCGATGAGCCGCGCCGGGTAGCCGTGGTCGGGGTCGAGTTCCTCGCCGTTCAGGCGCAGGGCGAGCAGGGTCAGCGGGTCGCGGGCATGTTGGGAGCCCAGCTCCGACACCCGGTAGCCGCCGCGCAGTTGCAGCGATACCACCCGCACCCGCGCGTGCGGTGACGCGCCCGCCCGCACCAGCAGGTCCGCGATCCGTACGCCGGTCCAGTGCGCCGACCTGCTCCAGCCCTCCACACAGGCGATCGGCAGCTCCACCTGGTGCTGGGGCAGGGCACGCAGCTCGTTCAGGGTCAGGGTGTACGGTCGCGGGCCGAGTACGGCCAGGCGGTACTCCTCGTCGGCGATCCGGCCGACTCCGGCCGCCGCGGCGGTCCGGTTGACGGGCAGGGACTGCGGTCCGCGGTCCGGGTCGCGGGGCGCGAACAGGACGGCGTCCTTCAGCGGGGTGAAGGACTGGCCCACCGTGGTGACGGTGACGGCCCCGACCGCCGCGCCCACTGCGGCGAGCAGCGACCGCCGGTCGGCGCCGTCCCGCGCGGGCAGGGCGAGTGTCCCCGGCGACCGTCGGCTCCAGTGCGCACCGATCTCGGGCGCCTTCACCGCGAGATGCAGGACCGCTGCCCCGGCCACCAGCCACGCGACCGCGTAGTGCACCGGTACGAACGAGAACGGCCACGGATACCACTGCACCGTGTTCAACAGCCCGCTCACCGGCTCGAAGACCGCCCCGGCCACGAGCAACGCCACTGACAGGCGCTCCAGCGCGTGCCGGACCGACCGCGGAGCGGGCCACTCGAACAGCCTCGGGTACACGGTCCACAGCTTGGCCAGGAGCAGCGGAATCGCCGCGATGCCGGAAGCGACGTGGAGACCCTGGGTGAGCCGGTAGCCCCACACCGGGCGACTCGGCAGCCCGTTGGCCGGCCAGCCCGTCGGGTATTGCATGACATGACTGACCAGACCGGTGACGAAGCACACGAGGAAGGCCGGCCCCAGCCATCGGCCGATCGAGGTCGCCGTGCGGGCGTCATGCAGACGACCGCCGAACACCGGCGGGAAGACACGGAGTTTCATGCCTCCATCCCACCCGGCACGAGAGCGCATCGGAACGGACGAACCCTTACGGTCCGCGGACGTCTTCCGGGCCGCCGGGCACGCGCTCCCTACCGCTGGGGGCCGATCTGGCCGGGGCCGCGGGATGACCGCGCGGATTCCCCGGCGTCGCAGGTGGCTGCGGACGGCCCGGGACGAATAGACCCGGTCGGCCAGCACGGCGAGGGGCCGTGTTCTCGGCCTGCCCGAACCGCTTCGAGGCGCGGCTTCGGCGATTGACGTCATGCGGCTCGGACCGCATGTCATGTTGATCTCATGGTCGGCGACGACGCCCGCGACAAGACCGCCGAGATGGCCCAGGAGGACGACCACTGCTCCGCCTCACCGCCACCGGCGCCCTCGGCCCCGACTACCGTGAGCGCCGGAACATGGGACGGCGGCCGGTGCCTGGCCGTCAACTGGATCGACGGGGCGCCCCTTTGGCGGGCCCTCGCCGTCGCCCGCGGCCCGGAAGGAGACCGCGCCTCGGCACGCCCAAGAACGTCACCAGGTCTTGGCTGGTGGTGAAGCAGCAGAACGGGTCGCGCGAGTACGACAGCGTCATGTGGAAGGAGTAGACCTTCGGGATGCCGACACGGGCGAGGATCCTGCCCTCGTCTCCCCAGTCGACCTGTGCCTGAGCACCGGGGACGACCTCGAAGCGCCGGTGCAGGGCCGCCAGCTCACCCGGGCTGATGCCCGGTTCCTCCGCGATCCGGGGCCGGGCTTCCTGCAGACAGAGCTTCCCCCGCTGGTAGTTGACCTGAGCATCGTGTCGATCAGCGGCGCGAGCTCGTCCACCACCCGCCGGAACGCCTCAACTCCAGCCGGCATTGTGGATCCGAGACCACCGTCAGCCGCCTCTCTTGCCAACACCCCGTTACCGCGTCAACGATGGCGCACCTTCAGCCGTACGAGGTGTGCACGTTCGCTTGTACGCCGACAGAGAGCCACGACACGGTCCGTTCCACGACCCAGCGGTGCCGGCCCAGCCGTTGAGACGGCTCGACGCCCTTGCGGACGATGCGGTGCCGGATGCCCGGGAAGACAGCCGGCGTCGCAGGTGATGGTAGTCGTCCCCCTTGTTGCCGATCGGCAGCGGCAAGCCGTTACGGTCGACGACGAGGTGGATTTTCGATCCCTTCCTGCCGCGGTCGGTCGGCTTCGGTCCCGTCGGTGAGCAGGGACCTTGCGCCGCAGCTGCGGCCATACGGTCGTGTCTGACCCGGGAGAACCGGCGGGGCCCGGTCCTCGGGCGGGCATGAGCGAGGCGGCTGCCGGTCCGGACAGCCGCCTGACTTCGTGTGCTCTCCTGCTCGCTCAGCCGCGGGTGATGTTCTGCGCCTGCGGGCCCTTCTGCCCCTGGCCGATGTCGAAGGTGACGCGCTCGCCTTCGGTCAGCTCGCGGTAGCCGCTGCCGTTGATCTCGGAGTAGTGCGCGAAGACGTCCGGGCCCCCGCCGTCCTGCTCGATGAAGCCGAAGCCCTTCTCGGCGTTGAACCACTTCACGGTGCCGCTGGCCATACTGGTTGTCCTTCGTGTCATGCCCGGGAACAGCCCTCTTGCCGGGCATGCTCCGGCTCGCGCACCGCACGAGCCATCAGTCGTTCTACCCCCGACCACCCCGGTTATCCCACCGGCGACACACCCGGTGAGGCCCGGGCACGCGCTGGAGACGGCAGGGGAGGGGCGGGTAGGGGATTCACCGACCCGAGCTGGTTGAGCGTAGCCCTCTGGACTCTCGCGTTCATGGGCGTCGACGCCCTTCGGAGGCGTACGCGGTGCGGCCCAAGGCGATACCGAACCGCCACAGGCGATGATCACGCGCGCTCGTTCGTGCGAGCAGCCCGTAGCCAAGAGCGGACCAGGCAGGCTGTGAGGCGGGCCGGGAGCCGCCGCGGGCCTGGTGCATGCGGCACTGCCGCGCCCGGTTTGACGGAGAGCGGGGCGCGGCTCGTCCCTTGCCGTGGGGCTGTCGGCCGGTAACGGGGAGCGTCCGGGTCGACGCGCTCGGGCGACGGGCCGTGATTTCGGGTCATCAGGGTGATCCGTGTTCAGGCGATGGGGGCCTCGCTGATCTGCGGAAGTCTCTCGTCATCACGTATGCCGCGCCGGGCTTTCATCAAAACTCCCCGAGTGCGCCCGCCGCGCCGGTGCCTCGGCGAATTCACACAGTCCTTGGCGTCCTTGGGGTGGGCGCAGGTCTTCAGCGTGGGGTGGAGGATGTCCTCGGCGCGGTCGACGAGCCGGCCCTCATAGGCGGAGTCGGTCCGGATCTGAGCGAGCCGGAGGCGCCGGATCCGTTCGCGGGCGGTGTCCCGGCCGGTTGTGCCGGCCGGCGTCACCGTGACCGTGACGGGCAGTCCAAGACAAGTGCGGTACTCGTTTCGGAACGCGGCCGGCTGGCCGGACGGTCGGCATTGGGCTGTCTTCCGACCGTTCCCGGCTGAAGATTCACATGTTCCTGCGGGAGATGCTTCGCTTCCGACCGACTGGTGGTCATGTCGCCGTGGCACCCCAAGATCGGAACTGGCCGTATCCGATATGGCACCCAAAGTGACGAGCGTGCTGTCATTGCAGTGCCGGGACGGGCGCGACGCCGCGAAGCCCCCGCGCCCCGGCGTCCGATCCGCGAGGAGGGGCCCCGTCCCCTCAGGAGGGTTGTGCCGTGAGCACCACCGAAGAGCAGGCTGCCGAAGCCTTCAAGTCCGGTCCCCGGATCGTCCTGGCGCCCGGCCCGCGCACGACCGACCGCGTCCCGCCCCAGGCCGATGACACCTGGGACCTTCCCTACGGCACCGCCTGGGTCTACTACGGCAAAGGAAACAGCCATCTCATCCGCCCGGTCCTGATGGCGGACGGCTTCAGCACCGGTCCCACCGATCTCGCCCTCACCTGGGAACTCCTGGAACACGGACCGTTCCCGCTGCTGAGCGAGCTCCGCAGGCAGGGCCGTGACGTCGTCCTTGTCGGCTACCACGAGCGCAGCGCGCCGATCCTGGAGAACGCCGAGACGGCGATGGCGGCCATCAGGGGGGCGATCGACCGCCGCATCGGCAGCCACCCGCTGACCGTCGGCGGTTTCAGCATGGGCGGCCTGGTCACCCGTTACGCCCTCGCCAAACTGGAGAGGGAAGGCATCGAGCATTTCACGGAGCTCTACTTCTCCTGGGACAGCCCGCACACCGGCGCCTGGATCCCCATCGCCCTCCAGGCGTTCGCGCACTACACCAAGAAGCTCGACCCCCGCTTCTCGGACCAGATCAACAGCCCGGCCGCCCAGGAACTGCTCGTCAAGCACATCGCGACCTGGGAGGACAAGCCCGCCACCAGTGAGCGGCGCCTCGCGTTCCTGCGCGCGCTGGAGGACGTCGGCGGCTGGCCCTTCCGGCCCAAGCGGATCGCCGTCGCCAACGGTCCCGGTACCGGCGCCGGCAACGGCGTGACCCCCGGCGTGGAAGCCGTCACCGGCAAGGGGCTGGCCGTCACCGGTACCGAGCTGCGGACGCAGCCCGCGGGCGACGACCAACTGGTGGCCAAGCTGCGGGTGGTCACCACCCCCACCCGCGAGATCCGCGCCGACGGGCTGCCCGACATCGACGGCGCGCCCGGCGGCACCCTCCACGGCTTCGGCATCCTCGCCGACGCGCTGAACGAGATCCCCGGCTTCGGCGTCGTCAACCCGGTCCGCGAACACTGCTTCGTCCCGACCGTCAGCGCCATCGGTCTACGGGAGCCGGCCACCCACGACGACCTCTACACCCCGATCGACGATGAAGAGGTGCGGGAGAAGTCGCCCTTCCACGACGTCAAACTCGCCTCGCAGAGCGAAGCGCACACCCTGATCACCGAGGAACTCGCCACCTGGTTCCTGGAGCAGCTGCCGTAACCACAGACCGGTCCCGGGCCCGTGTCCTGCCGTCTTCCCGGAAGGCGGCAGGACACGGGCCCCTACTCGGCCAGACGATCCCCGTTCCGATCACACCCGGCGGCCGCTACGCCCGCAGCGCCGCCCACTTCCGCGCTCTGGACGACGAGCAGATCGCCTGCTCCTGTCACATCCACGTCGGCCTGCCCGACCCCCGCGACGCCGTGCACGTCAGCAACCACCTACGGCCCTGGCTGCCTACCTTGATCGCGATCAGCGCCAACTCCCCGTTCAGGGACGGGAAGGACACCGGATACGCGAGCTGGCGCACCACCACCTGGGGACGCTGGCCCGTCGCCGGCCCGCCCCCGTACTTCGAATCACCCGCTCACTTCGACGACCTCGTCGACACCCTCACCGACGCGGAGGCACTCATCGACCGCGGCGGTCTGTACTGGGACATCCGCCCCTCCCACCACCTGCCCACCGTCGAAGTCCGCGTCGCCGACGCGGCCCTCACCCCCGACGACACCGTCATGCTCGCCTCCGTCGTACGGGCCCTGACCGCCACCGCCCTCCGGAGCATCCGAGCCGGAGAAGCGGCGCCGCGCCCGGCACCGGAAGTCCTGCGGGCAGCCTGCTGGCGCGCGGCACGCGACGGGCTGGCCGGCACCGGCATCGACCCCCTCACCGGCCACCTCGTCGCCCAGACCGCGCTCATCGAAAAACTGCTGCACACCATCGCCCCAGCACTGCGCCGGCACGACGACCTCGACCACACCCGCGAGCAATGGCAGCGCCTGCGCACCGAAGGAACCGGTGCCGACCGCCAGCGCGCCGCCCACCGGCGACGCACCAGCACCCACGACGTCGTCGACCACCTCATCTCCGCCACCTCCCCCCGGTAGAGCGGCGGGTTCGGGCGAGGTTCGGTGTCGCGGCTGCGGAGCCCGTCGAGGGAGATACGCGGCACACCCGGCTTCCCTGGACGTCCCGGTCCTCCGAACGGGTGGCCCCTGTGAGCGCTGCTCTGGCGGTGAGGCCGCCACACGGAATCACGACAGGTGTGTGGGGCCTTTGATGCGGGGAGCCGGGGAGTGATGGTCTTGTGTCCGGACGCGTGAGCATCGATAGCGATGTCCGAACGGGCAGTCGGGTTTCGGTGCTGACCGTCCGGATTCAGCGTGTGGTGTCCAGGATTTCCCTCCTGAGGGGGGTTTGGTGCAGCCGAACCCGAGATCCGGGCACGGGCCTGCCTCCACCCGGCGACAATCACTCTTCGCAACTCCAGTGCTACACAAGGAGATTGAGAGAGAGCATGCTCCACGTGAAGAAGCACCGCTTCACGGCCTGCGTCGCCGCCGCGGTTCTCGTCGGCGTCGGCGCCGCCGCCGTCGGGGGTATGACCACGGCATCGGCTCAGACCACGTCCAAGGCGCCTGTCTCGCAGGCGGAGATCGTCGTCGGGCCGATCAGCGAGCCGGGCAGCCCGTCGGTGGCCCAGTGCCCGGACGGCATGGGTGTCATCAACGGCGGCTACAACTCAAGCTCGTTCTCCCAGTCCAACGGTGGGGAGCCCTACGACGGCATCGTGGCGAGCGCCCCGCTGGGGCACGGCAAGGGGTGGGTCGCGCAGCTGATGTCCGGCCGTGCCCAGGCCCGCGCAGTGTGCGTGCCCGCCTCCGAGGCGCCGCAGGTCGCCGTGGGACCGACCAGCGGCGAGCACGAGGACTCCGACGCCCGCTGCCCCGACGGCACCAGCGTGATCGGCGGCGGCTACATCGCGGCGAGCTGGTCCAGGAACGGCTGGGGCGAATCCCAGGACGAGGTGACGGCCAACGCTCCCATCCGCGACGGCAAGGGCTGGTACGCCAGGCAGTTCGCCGCAAGGGTGCAGGCACGGGCCCTGTGCAGCTGATCCTGTCCGGCAGCGCAAGGTAGCCGAGGACCATCTTGCGGACCGCTGCCGGCAGCGGTCCGGGAAACGAAGGCCCCGCCCCGCGCGGTCGGTTCAGGGGCGGGACCCACAGGAGACGGAAGCTGCCAGCCGGAATGACGTTCTCTGCCAGCTCCACGGTGTCGCCGGCTATGCCTCGTCGCGGCCTGGAGCCAGCCGCACAGCGGCCGCCGCCGGCGGTGTGGGCTCGCAGCGGAACCCGGCTCCGGCCGTTGAGCCAGTGCCATCGCTTCCGGCAGCCCCCCGAAACCCCTCGGCCACCGGCAGGGAACGGATGGCCTCGCTGTACGGAGCCGAGGGCCGTAGGGTGCCGCCGCACCAACGACGAGCGCGTCTTGCACCAAGACATGAAGAAGGGGCCAGGCGCGGCTTGTTCCGGCTGGCCCCTTCACACATCCGGCTCTACGCCCACTGGGTGCCCAGTTCCGCGAGTGCGGCGAGCTGGTCCTGGGTGCTGACTCTCACTCCCGTGGCACACGCGATTCACGTTTAGATGTCATCTGAGAGATGTCCACGGCCCGCAAAGGGACGCCCCGTGAAACAGGGACATCGAGGGCGGGCGGCTGAACGACGGCCATAGCGCCGAAGCCGCCGACCGCGCGCCCGGAGGGCGGGCCGCCGCGGGTGTCGGCGGCTTCGGAGACGGGGTGTTCCGACCGCCCCCAAGCACCGGGCCGCAGCCGCACTTCAGGCGGCGCGGGCCCGGTTGCACTGCGTGTCAGTGCCCGGTGCCCGGCGCAACCCGAGTCGGCCTCACTCACACCGCCGACTCGACCAGCCGGTAGATAGGGCGCGCGCCGTAATGCGTGGCTGTCTCGCGCATCCAGCACCTCGAACCCGGTAGTCCCCGTCTGATCGGGCGCCATCGCCTCTTCCGGTACCGGTCAGCCGGGGTACGCCCCGGCGATCGCCTTGGCGCGGATCACCTGCCATTGAGCCGCCATGTCATGGACCAGGTACAGATCCCGGCGCCGGGTCCATGCCTGCCCGGACCGGGGGTCGTAGGTGTGCGGCATGGCGATGCCCTGAGGCGCGTAGGCGGGCATACCGCGGTCACGGGTGGTCTGGACGCATCGCTTGTGGTGGTCGCGGAAGCCTACGACGCACGCGGTTCCGATGCCGCCGGGCGCCTTTTTCCGGTACTCGACTATCCGGGCGGCGACGTCGTCGGTGCTCAGGTAGGTGATGGTGCCGTTGGACGCGATGACCGGCTCGATCGACGTGACGTCGTCCATCCGGTACTTCGAGTGCAGGAAGCGGGCGATCTCCCACTGGGCGTAGACGGGCATGCGCCGACGGGCGCGGATGCGGGCGATGGCGTCGGACAGGTCCTCGTTGACCGGCCCCGGTTCGGGCAGTGTCGTGCTCGGATCGCCGCCCTCGGCCGGGCGGTTGCCGAAGGAGTAGGCGACGATGAAGTCGAAGCTGTCGAGTTCGGCTGTTTCCGGGTGCCAGCCGAACCCGACGTCTTCGATGAGGGGGGCGAGGGTACGTGCAGTCGCCGGGTCCCCGAGTTCCCGGGCCAGCGTGACGCGCATGTGTTCGGTCAGGCCATCGCCGGCGTGGGCGGGATGCGGCCCGCCTCGAGGGGCGGCATGTGCGGGCTCCGCGCCGAGCAGTGCGGGAGCGGTGAGAGCGGCGGTGAGGGCAGTGGCGAGACTGCGACGTTGAATCACTCGAGAACCCGTTCATGATCATTCATCCGGACATGCGGGATCCTCCGCGCCTCGCCAGGCCCGCCCGTGAACGCCGAGTGACAGGTGTCCAACACGCGAGAGTCTTCTGCGCACGACAGGCGCTGTTGCCGAGGCCGGACATCTGCCACGGCCGATGTCCGAACCGGCACTCTCAACCTTGGTGCGACGTTCGGCAGCTCGCCGCCGGGTGCGATCGCGACACCGGCCACCCGGAGCCGCCGGCCGGGCCGCGGTTCCCGAGGTCGCCGCATTCTGGTCGCACCGGCGGGGCCGGCTCCTGAACATCCGGGCCCAAGGCGCCGTACCCTGGTCGCCGACGGCGTCCCAGCCGTCCGCAGGGCGCAGGGGTTCGTCACCGGATCCTGAGCCCCCCTGCGTTCGGTCGGGACGGCCACACGCGGGGTGCCGGCTCAACTCCGCACCAGGCGCCTGTCCGGCTTTCCTCACCAAGCCACCCCAGCGGCCGGCGAGGCCGTGAACAGCCGCGCTCAGGACAAGTCCCATCCCGCCGGACCACTGGTTCACGCCTCGCCGATGAGCCCTTCTGTGCGAAGGCCGTCCGCCGAGGGGCTGGCCCGGCCACGCCGTCCGGGGCGGCTGTCAATGCCTTACGGCATGCCGTCCGGAGCTGTTTCAGGGGCTCCTGATCACTCCCACCGGCACCGGCACCGGCCGTGCCGGCGCCCAGGCCATCGCCTCCGGCTCCGCCCGCCTGCGCCCCCTGATCGCCGAGGCCGCCCGCCAAGGCATGCGCCTGGCATTGACCGTGCGCCTCGCCAAGACCGCGTACCCGCACCCTTCCGGCAGCCGCACCGACTCGCCCGGCATACGCCCCGCGTCGGCGAAACCTTGATCCGCACCCCTGGTGTGGTGAGGGCCCCGCTGCCATGATGGGCCGTCCGAACGGCCATGCGGAAACACCAACTGACCAGGGGAGGCGCCGTGCTGACCACGGCAGAGCGAGTCCGTGCCCTCAAGGACGAGGACTTCCGGCTGAGTCTCACGCGGGAGTTCCCGGACCACCCGGCCGGGAACCCGGCCGAGGAGGTCTACGTGTCCGCCGGGCAGGCGGCCAACACCTGTGAGTCCTACTCCAGTTGCGCACGGATGTGCAGCTACTGACCCGACCGCCCGCCGCGCCGCACTCCCGTGGGGTGCGGCGCGCGGTATGAGCCAACCCGAGGGGGTACCGCCGTGGTGGACACGTCCCCGCTGCGTCTGGCCGCCGCCCGCGCGGTCCCGTTGAGCCGCCGGGGCCGGGCCACCGTCACCGACGCCTCCCTCGGCGGGCGCGCCGACCGCGTACTGGCCCGCTGGCGGGCGCAGCGCCCGTTCGATGAGGACGGCTGGTTCGAAAGGCGGCTGGCAGCCGACTCCCTCGACCCCGGCCTCCTGCGCGAACTGCTCACCGAGCCCGCCGAAGCCCTGGCCGAACGGCTGGGCGCCGAGGAGCCGTGGGCGCGCCACCTGGCGGCCGTCTTCGAGGATTCCCCGCCCACCCCCGCCGTCGAGATCCCCGACCGGGACGCCTTCGCCACCCTGGTCGCCCCGCTGCTCACCGCCGCCCGCGACCGGCTGCGCGGGGGCATCGCCGCCCTCGGCCCCACCCCGCTCGGCACCCCCGAGGAGATCACCGCCCACCTGCTGCCGTCCCTGACCGCGCCCGCCCACGCCATGGCCGTACGCACCATGATCGTGGAACTGGAGGTCGCCCGGCTCACCGGCCAACTGACCGGCGCCACCCCGCAGGAGCGCTACCGCGACTTCGTGCGTCGCCTCGCCGACCCCGCGCGGGCCATCGAGGTCCTCGCAGAGTACCCGGTCCTTGCCCGCCGCCTCACGGTGGCCGCCGAGCAGTGGACCGACACCCACCTCGCCCTCGTACGCCGCCTCGCGGCCGACCTGCCCGACGTCTCCCGCACTTTCTCCCCCGGCGTGCCCCTGGGCCGCCTGACCGAGATACGCACCGGCCTCGGCGACGCCCACCGGGGCGGCGCCACCGTCACCGCCCTGCGCTTCGAGAACGGCACCCGGATCGTCTACAAGCCCCGCCCGCTCGACGTAGACCTCCACTTCCAGGACCTGCTGCGCTGGCTCAACCCCCGGCTGCGGCTGCCGCTGCTGGAGGTCACCCACCTGCCCCGGGACGGCTACGGCTGGGTGGCCCACGTGGCGGCCAGGCACTGCCGGGACGCGGCCGAACTCCATGCCTTCTACCACCGCGCCGGGACACTCGCCGCCGTGCTCTACGTACTGGACGCCGTCGACTGCCACGCGCAGAACCTCATCGCCCACGGGGACCAGCCCGTACTCGTCGACTGCGAGGCGCTCTTCCACCCCGACCTGCGCGAACCCGCCAAGGACCTGTCCCCCTCCGAACGCCTGGCGCGCCACGACGCCGCCCACTCGGTGCTCCGGTCCGGACTGCTGCCCCAGCGGGTGTGGGACGAGGACGGCAACGGCGGCGCGGACGTGTCGGCCCTCGGCTGGGACCCGGACCAGGCACCGCCCCGCACCGTGCCGTACGTGGACGGCGAAGGCACCGACCGGATGCGCATCGCGTACCGGCCGATGAACCTCCAGGGCGTCGACAGCCGACCCCTCCCCGCCGGCCGGCCCCTCGAGCTGGCGGACTTCGCCGACGACCTCGACGCCGGGTTCACCGAGGCGTACCGGATCATGGCGCGGGCCAGACCGGGGGTGCGCCGCCTGCTGCGGGCCTTCGCCGCCGACCACACCCGGCTGCTGCGCCGCGACACGCTGGAGTACCGCAGCCTGCTCGCCGCCGGTGACCACCCGGACCTGCTGCGCGACGCCCTGGACCACGACCGCCACCTGGACCGGCTGTGGGCGCTGGCGGCCTGGGAGGAGAGCGCCGACGCCTTCCTCGCGCACGAACGCGCCGACCTGTGGAACAACGACGTCCCCCTGTTCACCCTCCGCCCCGACGGCGTCGACGCCCGCGCCTCCACCGGAGCCCTCATCCCCTCCGTCGTCGACCGGCCCGCACTCGACACCGCGCTCGGCAAGCTCGACTCCCTGGGCCCCGCCGACCTCGCCCGCCAACGCGAACTCCTGCGCCTGTCGGTGACCACCGCCACCGGTACGAGCGAACCCTCCCGCC
>NZ_JACBWZ010000700.1 GCF_013870595.1 Streptomyces sp. WELS2
GCCCCGGCTCCCCCGCCCCCGGCTTCCGTCCCCCTTCACGGAGCGGCGCCCCTTCCGCGCAGGAGCCGGAGCGGCAGGAGAGCCCCCGGCTTCCCGAGCGGTTCCGGCGCGACCGCGGGCACAAGATGATCGCGGGCGTGTGCGCGGGGCTGGGGCGGCAGACCGACATGGACCCGGTGATCTTCCGGATCACACTGGCCGTGCTGTCCGCGACGGGTGGCCTGGGTCTCATCTTCTACGGCTTCGCCTGGCTGCTGGTTCCGTACGAGGACGAGGAGGAGAACGAGGTCCGCAAGCTGTTCACGGGCCGGGTCGACGGCCAGGCGCTGGCCGCGGTCCTGTTCGCGCTGGTCGGCTGCGGGATCTTCCTGACGATGCTGAGGAACGGCGGGGTGCTGGCGTTCGCCACGGTGCTCTCGCTGCTGCTCGCGGGCGCGGGGTACTGGTCGAGACGCCGTGGCGCCGCCGACCACGATCCGCTGGCGGCGCAGGCCGCCGCCGACGCGCCGCCGGAGGCCCAGGCGCCGCCGATCGTCACCGCCTACCCCTCCTGGTGGCGGGACCCGATCGTCAAGGACGGCACCCATGTCGGCGGCACCGGCTATCTGTGGGGGCCCGGCGACGCCCGCGGACGGGACCTCACCTCGGTCCTGGACGTCGGCATCGCCACCCCCTGGACGCACCCCGGGGCGATATCCGCGCCGACGGCCGAGCCCCCGAGACCGCGCGGCCCGCGCTGGATCGGCGGCTGGGTGTTCCTGCTCGCCCTGCCGGCGGGCGGCCTGGGCACCTGGTCCGGCTGGCACACGCACCCGCTCGGCACCAGCCTGCAGACCGGCCTGGCCTGCGCGCTGGCGGTCTTCGGACTGGGCATGGCGCTCAGCGCGTTCCTGGGCCGGACGGGAGCCGGGACGGTGTTCTGGGCGCTGGTCACGGCCGCCCTGCTCGCCGGGGCGGCGGCACTGCCCCGGGACATCACCACCGACTGGAGGGAGGCGACCTGGAAGCCGGCCGCGGCGGCCCAGGTGCGGTCCGGATACGACCTCGGCACGGGGCGGGGCACGCTGGACCTGACCCGGGTGCACCCGGGCCCCGGGCAGACGGTCGCCACGGACGCCCGGGTGGGTGCGGGACACCTGAAGGTGATCGTGCCCGCGGAGGTGACCGTGCGGATGGAGCTGGATGTGGGGCTGGGCGACATCCGGTTGCCCGGGGACCGTGGAGGAGACGTGGACGTGCGGCCCGGCAGCCATCGGAACGTGACGCTGGCACCGGCCAAGGGCAGGGCGGGGATGTCCGGGACGCCGGGGACGCTGGAGCTCACGCTCGGCGTAGGAGTGGGACAGGTGGAGGTCAGCCGTGCTGCGTCATGAGTTCCAGCCCGGGAGGCTGGTCGCCGGGCTCTTCCTGACCGCCACCGCCGTGGCCTACGCGGGAGACGCGGGCGGCCTGTGGGACGCCCCGTGGTTCCTGGTGATTCCGCTGGTGGTGGGTGGTCTGTGTCTGGCCGGCGCCACGGCCGTGCTGGCCCGGGCGATACGCGGACGGGGTGGCGCCGAGGGGGGTCAGCGGTAGCCGCCGGGCCACCGCCGAGCCCGCCAGGCGGCGTCCACCGAGAAGTAGGGCGCGCCGGCGAGGATCAGGGGAACCCAGGCCATCAGGTAGGCGAGGTCGTTGCCGTAGTAGTAGGGGGTGGTGGCCCAGCTCACCGTCAGCCAGAGGCTGAGCGAGATCAGCGCGCCGCCGAGCGCGGCGAGGCGGCCGAGGAGACCGAGCAGGGTGGCGATGCCGACGGCCAGCTCACCGAGCGCGATGGCGTAGCCGAAGCCGACCGGGCTCTTCAGGGCCAGGTCGATCAGGGCCGGGAGCGCGGCGGAGCCGCGGGCGGCGCGCATGGTGTCGCCGATCGAGCCGGTGCCGGCGGACTGCATGAAGGCGCTGTCGGTGAGCTTGTCAAGACCGGCGTAGACGAAGGTGGCACCCAGGAAGAGGCGCAGGGGCAGCAGGGCGTAGTGGGTGGCGGTGTCCCGGAGGCTGCGGGGCTCGTTCAGCCGGGGAATGCGCGTATCCGTCCGCATGCCGTGAGTCATCGCTACAAGCCGCCTTTCACCCGCCGTGCCCCCTGACGTGACGATACGTATGACGAAGAGAGCCCGTTCAATCCTGTCCTAGATGATTTTCCGGATTTCGGCCCTCCGCGGCGAGCCCGCCCCTCACTCCGTCACCTGGAGCGGGTACCGGTTCGTCGCCACGCCGGCCGCCGTCACCACCTGGACGTCCACCGTCCCGGGCTCCACGTCCGCGGGGACGGGCACGGTCAGGGTGGTGTCCGTGGGATTGCGGAAGCCGCCGGTGACGGGGATCAGGGGGACGTGCACGTCGACCGGGCCGATGCGGACCACCGTCCGGGAGAGCCGGTCGGCGCCCTGGGCGCCGGGCGGGACGAAGCCGCTGCCCCGGATCTCGATGTCGTCGCCGGTGCGGACCGGGCCGTCGAGGTCCCCGGGCTCCCGGGCCCGGACCACCGAGTGGATCACCGGCCGCCCGCCCTCGGCGTACTTGCCGGCCAGGTAGGTCGCCGCCGAGATCAGGACGATCACGCCCAGGCCCCAGGGCAGATCGGGCAGCCGGTCGGGGCGGCGGGCCAGCCGGACGGCGGCGAACAGCAGGGCGAGGGCGGTGAGGGCGAGGTACTGGATGTCGGCGAAGGCGCCCCGGCCGGAGTCGTCGGTGAGCAGGTCGGCGGCGCGCGGCCGGTGGGCCGGCACCTTCTGCAGCCGCTGGGCGCGGACGCGCGAGGCCACCACCCGGCGGACCAGGACGGCGACGGCGCACGCGACGGCGAGGACGGTCACCGCGCCCGCGCCGTGCGCCAGTGCGAGGCCGTTGATCAGCGCGTCGCGTTCGGCGTGGTCGGAGGCGGCGGCCAGGCGGAGGGAAAGCAGCAGGACGGCATAGCCGGTGAACAGCACCCAGCAGGCGGCGACGGTACGGGAGGTGGAGATGCGGTTGTCCTCGCCGATGAGCGGGGCGAGCGCTCCGCCGCGCGCCCGGTTCAGGAGGCAGGCGGCGGTCAGCGCGCCGGCGACGGCGAGCGCGGCGAGCAGGGCGGCGGTGCGGGCGCCGGTCCAGCCCGCGCCGGTGGCGGTGAGCGCCTCGGCGAGCAGCAGCGCGGTGACGGCGCCCCACACCGCGCACACCGTGCGCAGCCACAGCCCGGCGAGCCGGACCGCGCCCTCGGCACGGCTCTGTTCGGCGACGGCCTCGGCCCGCTGGGTGAGTTCCTCGGACACCCACTGGCGGGACGCCGGGGCCGA
>NZ_JACBWZ010000701.1 GCF_013870595.1 Streptomyces sp. WELS2
CTGGACGCGCGCAAGGCCAACCTGGCCGGCGAGTACTCGGTGTACGGGATGGCCGAGGTGGCCCTGGCCGCCATCGACCTGGTCACGCTGAACATGGACTTCGACACGGGCGCCGACCACGAACAGGTCGTCGCCCGGCTGATCCCGCGCATCGCCGCCCAGGCACCGCACCGGCCCACCGCCGAACACGAGCGCGTGGCCCGCTGGGTCCTGGAGAACCTGATCAACGTCGGCAGTGTGGACCGCGGCTTCCGCGCGGTCTACGGCACCTTCGCGCCGGACGGCACGTACGTCCGCCGCGACTACGACTTCAAGCTCCTCGAGGAGGTCCCCGGCCCCGGCGGCACGGTCTACCTGCGCACCACCGACGAGGCGGTCAACGTCCTGGTCGGCGCCCTCGACACGGACGTCACCAGCGCCCAGATCGCCGCCGAGGTCAAGCTGGAGGTGCTGATCAGCCGAGGACGGCTCGCCGACGCCCAGCTCGCCGCCGAACAGGCCCGCTACCGCACGGTGCAGTACTCCGAGACGCTGCGCCGCGCCCTGGAGGCCACCCGGCGCAACGTCCGCGCGGTCGACTGGCTCAACACCGTCCCCGACATGATCGCCGAGGCCCTGGACCACGTGGCCGAGCGCTACCGCCACGAGAACGCCATCCTCACCAACATCCGCAAGGCCCGCGACGAGACCGAGGAGCCCGAGCACAAGCGCCGCGCCGCCGAGCTGGTCGACATCGTCAAGGACTGCATCCGGCGCCACACCCAGCTCCAGTCGCGCCTGCTGGAGGCCGGTCCGCTGTTCCGCGCCGAACAGGACCGGCAGGCCTTCGCCACCCCGGCGGCGGCGTCCGGGATAGACCTGTACGGCCATCTCGTCGCCCCCGTCCTGCCGTTGCCGCTGGAGCAGGCGATCCGGGTCACCGACGCGTTCTTCGCGCGCGGCACCGGACCGCGCACCCCGGTGTCCGTCCGGGTCGGCGACCTCGTCGACATCCTGCTGACCCCGCCGGTGGAACGGGAGCACCTGGGCGCGGAGATGCCCGAGCCGGACCTGATCGCCACGCCCGACGACAGCCGGTTCAGCGAGGAACAGCTCGCCGCGGCGACGCAGCTGCTGGACCTGCCGCCGGACGCGCCCAGAAGGCTGTCCGGGCTGCTCGCCGAGGCCCGCCGCACCGGCGACCCCGACCTCGCCTACCTGGTGGCGCTGCTGGCCGTCCACGCGGCCAGCCCCGCCGTCGGCACCGCCTACCGGCAGGGCGAGGAGAAGCTGCTGTTCGCCGTCGACGACGGGACCGAGCTGGACGATCCCGAATTCGGCGGGGCCGACCTCATCGTGGGGACGGCCCTGCTGGACGCCGCCGGGATGGCGGCCGACCGGACGGAAGCAGCATGACCGAGCACCACCGCGACAAGGAGCCCAGCCCGTGACCGAGCACGTCGAGTGGAGCGAGGCGGAGACACCCGCCCCGCCGGCGTCCACCGCCGTCACCCCCGCCGACGCCGCCGACGCGGCGCGGCTCGTCGCCTTCGGGCTCCAGCCCAAACTGGCGCCCGCCCGCGACCAGGAGTACACCGAACTGCTGCGCCGCTACCGCGAGGACCCGGCCTTCGCCCGGCTCGCCGACGCCGTCGCCGCCGGACTGGGACTCGTCGTGCTGGAGGTGTCCCCGCGCGCGGGCATGGCCGTCACCGCCGCCGAGGACTCGGTCTTCGCCGTCCGCATGGGCGACTACGCGCGCCGCGCCGCCGCCGACTCCGCCGACCGCTTCCTGCACGGCCTCGCCCACCTCGCCGTCGCCGCGCTGGCGTTCCCGCGCCCCGAGGACCTCGCCGACGACTCCTACATCGGCCGGGTCAGCGTCAACGGCGTCGACGCCTTCGTCCGGCAGGCCTGCCGCCGTCTGGAGGAGCGCGCCGAGGAGCGCGGCGAGAACACCGACCCGGCCACCGACGCGCCCGGCCTGGAGGCCGCCTGGCGGATCTGGGCCCGGCGCAGCGCCACCGGCGCCACCAAGGACGCCCGCCGCCCCGCCGCCTCCACCACCGGCATCGTCGCCAAGGCCCTGGCCTTCCTCACCGACTCCGGCTTCCTGCAGCGCACCGGCGACGACAACGGCGGCACCTACCGCACCACCGCCCGCTACCAGCTCCAGGTCCGCGACATGGCCGGCAACGCCGCCCTGGCCGAACTGTCCGAGCTGGGCGTCGTCCCGGTCACCGACGGCACGGCCACCCTGCTGCCCGCCGAGGACACCGACGACCTGGACCTGGTGGCCGACGCCGGGCTGCCGTTCCACTCCTGAACACCCCGCACCGCACAACCCCGCACCCCCTCCACCGCAAGAACACTGACGAGAGTCCGCCATGTACGAGCTGTCCCGGGTCCGCCTCTACTCCATCGGTCCCGCCGGTGCGCGCTACGCCGACACCGTGCTTGACCTGCGGGGTGTCGGCGAGCCCGTGCCCGACCCGGCGCCCACGCAGGCGGAGTTCTTCGAGGAGGAGCCGTCCGGCCCGCCGCGCCGGCCCGCGCCCGCGGGCGTGCTGTTCCTGGAGAACGGCGGCGGCAAGTCCGTCCTGCTCAAGCTGATCTTCTCGGTGATGCTGCCGGGCCACCGCAACACCCTCGGCGGGGCCAGCTCCGGTGTGCTGCGCAAGTTCCTGCTCGCCGACGACTGCGGCCACGTGGCCCTGGAATGGCAGCACGTGCAGACCGGCGAGTGCGTGGTCGTCGGCAAGGTCAGCGAGTGGCGCGGACGGCAGGTCTCCAACGACCCGCGCAAGTTCGCCGAGGCCTGGTACTCCTTCCGCCCCGGCCCCGGCCTCAGCCTGGACAGCCTGCCCGTCGCCGAGGCCACCGCCGTACGGCCGCCCGCCGAGGGCACCTCCGGCGCGCACGGCCGCCGCCGCACCATGAAGGGATTCCGCGACGCCCTCATGGAGGCCGGCAAGGCCTACCCGCACCTGGAGGTGCACTGGGAGGAGATCCACGAGCGCTGGACCGAGCACCTCGGCGACCTCGGCCTGGACCCCGAACTCTTCCGCTACCAGCGCGAGATGAACGCCGACGAGGGCGAGGCGGCCGGCCTCTTCGCGGTCAAGAAGGACTCCGACTTCACCGACCTGCTGCTGCGCGCCGTCACCGACACCCGCGACACCGACGGCCTCGCCGACCTCGTCAGCGGCTTCGGCAACAAGCTCGGCCGGCGCGCCGAGCTGATCGCCGAACGGGACTTCACCGCCGGCTCGGTCGAGGCAGTGGGTGGCCGAGATCGCCCGTATCAACACCCGCGTGAACGAAGGCGGTTGA
>NZ_JACBWZ010000702.1 GCF_013870595.1 Streptomyces sp. WELS2
CGGCGGCCCTCGCGCGGTTGCCCCCGGGGCCCCCGGTGCCGCCGGCCTCGCTCACCGAGTTGTCCGACGGCGATGTGCTGGGCTTCGGCGGGGGTGCCCGGGTGGTGCACGTCCCCGGGCACACGGACGGCAGCATCGCGGTGTTCCTGCCCGCGCACGGCGTGCTGTTCACCGGGGACACGGTGGCGGCGGCCCCGGACGACGGGACGCCGGTCCCCGGGGTGTTCAACCTGGACCGGGCGCGACTCGTCGCGTCCATAGGCCGGATGGCGGAGCTGGGAGCGGAGGTCGCGTGCTTCGGGCACGGCGACCCGGTGCTGTCCGGCGCCGCCGCCGTGCTCCGCTCGCTCGGTTAGCCGCATCGCGGGGTCAGCCGACGGGCACCCCCGCCTCCAGGTAGAGCGCGCTGCCCCGTTCCCGGGCGCGCAGCGCCCAGCGCAGCCGCTCGTAGCGGACCGGGGGCAGCATCGCGGCGGCCTCCTGCTCGGTGGCGAACCGCCAGGCGCGCAGCTCGGGTCCGGGCAGCAGCACCCGGGAGGCCTCGCCGGGTCCCAGCCGGCCGCCGTCGAAGAGCAGCCGCAGCCCGCCGTAGCCGGGCGGGGCGGGCCGTTCCCAGTCCACGACCAGCAGCCGGGGCACCTCGCTCAGCTGTATGCCGGTCTCCTCGGCGACCTCGCGCATCCCGGCGCGGGCCGGCGCCTCGCCGCGTTCCACCACGCCGCCGGGGAACTCCCAGCCGGGCTTGTAGGTGGGGTCGACGAGCAGCACCCGGTCGTGCTCGTCGAAGAGCAGCACCCCGGCGGCGAGCGTCTCGGCGGTCGGCTCGGGGGTCTGCACGATGTCGCAGGCGGGTACGGCGCCGTTGCCGACGGCCTCGGCGATGCGGACGGCGGTCTCGTACGGGGTGAGGGCGCTGGTGTCGAGCGGGTGGGCGTCGGCGGTGAGCCAGGAGGCGAGGGCGGCGCGGTAGGGCTCGATGTGGTCGTAGGACCACTGCCGGACGCGTATCTCGCCGTCGGGTGCCTCGGGCGGGATCTCCCGGCCGGCTATCCGCTCCCGCAGGATCGTTTCGGTGGGCGCGAGGAGCAGATGGTGCACCGGTATGCGGCGGGCGGCGAGCCCGCCGAAGATCTCGTCGCGGTACTCCTGGCGGAGCAGGGTCATCGGCACCACGAGGGTTCCGCCCAGCTCGGCGAGCATCGCGGCGGCCGTGTCGACCACGAGCCGGCGCCAGATCGGCAGGTCCTGGAAGTCGCCCGCCTCGGCGAGACGCTTGGGCGGCAGCAGGTGTGTCAGTGCCCCGCCGATGATCTCGGGGTCGAAGAGCGCGCTGTTCGGGATCAGTTCGATCAGTTCACGTGCGGTCGTTGTCTTCCCCGCACCGAACGCGCCGTTGATCCAGACGACGGTCACGGACTCCCCCTCTTCTGTTGGCCCCCTGAGGATTGCCCGCTCCACCCTGCCATGGAAACCCCCCGCCGGTGAGGGCGCCTGCCCGCGCGGACACACGGAAGTGCCGGTGCCCCCGGGGCGGGGACACCGGCACGGGCGCCCTGCGGCGCCGGATCAGTCCTGGTCGAGGACGGAGTCGCCGACGTCGAGGCTGTCCTGGGCGACGAGGTGACCGACCTCGTCCACCGTGTCCGACACGTCGAGCGGCCGGTCGACCACCGCGTGGGAGGGGGTGACGGCGGCCACGACGAATCCGGCGGCGAGGGTGGCGATGGCGAGCATGCTGCGCTTCTTCATGCGCTGATCAACTGCGGGAGGCGGCGGGGGGTCACGCGGACCGCGTGAGCTTTCCTCCCCGGACCGCCGTTCGCCGGTCGAACACATCCGAACAACGCCACTCCCGTCCTGAACGCGCCCTTCCGACACAGTCCGACAGGTCCTACCGTGAGCGCGCGTTCATGACCGGAACCTGCCGTCATCCGCGTTTTCGCGAGTGGGAGGAACGTCGACGATGCGTCACCCTCACAGCCGCACGACCCGATGGAGAGTGGCCGGAGCGCTCGGTGCCGGACTGCTGTGCGCGGCGGGCCTCGCCACCCCCGCCCTGGCGGCCCCCGCACCGGCCCCGGCGGCGCGGACCGCGTCCGCGTCCCTGGACGACGGCCTCGCCCTCACCCCGCCGATGGGCTTCAACAACTGGAACTCCACCTACTGCCGGGCGGAGTTCAACGAAGGCATGGTCAAGGGCATCGCGGACCTCTTCGTGGAGAAGGGCCTGAAGAAGGCCGGCTACCAGTACGTCAACCTGGACGACTGCTGGGCCCAGCCGCAGCGCGACGCGAACGGCCGGCTGGTGCCCGACCCGGTGCGCTTCCCGAACGGCATCAAGGCCGTCGCGGACTACGTCCACGCCAAGGGGCTCAAACTCGGCATCTACACCAGCGCCGGCACCAGGACCTGCGACAGCGTGGGCCTTCCGGGGGCCCTCGGCCACGAGTACGAGGACGCACGGCAGTTCGCCGACTGGGGCGTGGACTACCTGAAGTACGACAACTGCAACAACCAGGGCCTGGACGCCAGGCAGCGCTACCGGACCATGCGCGACGCGCTCAAGGCGACCGGCCGGCCCATCGTCTACAGCATCTGCGAGTGGGGCGAGAACAAGCCCTGGGAGTGGGCCGCGGACATCGGCCATCTGTGGCGGACCACCGGCGACATCAAGGACAACTGGCCCTCGATGCTGTCGATCCTGAAGCAGAACCTCCCCCTCGCCCGGTACGCCGGTCCCGGCCACTGGAACGACCCCGACATGCTGGAGGTCGGCAACGGCGGCATGACGGACACCGAGTACCGCTCGCACTTCTCCCTCTGGTCGGTCATGGCCGCGCCGCTGCTCATCGGCACCGACCTGCGCAAGGCGTCCCAGGCGACCTACGACATCCTCGGCAACACGGAGGTCGTCGCCGTCGACCAGGACCCGCTCGGCAAGCAGGGCACGGTCGTCTCCGCCGCGGGCGGACGCTGGGTCGTCGCCAGGCAGATGGCGGACGGCAGCCGCGCGGTGGCCCTCTTCAACGAGTCCGGCACGGCCCAGCGGATCGCCACCAGCGCCGGCGCCGTCGGCCTGCCCCGCGCCGACGGGTACGCCGTACGCGACCTGTGGCAGCACCGCACGTACAACAGCGCCGGCACCCTCGCCGCCACCGTCCCGGCCCACGGCACGGTGCTGCTGCGCGTCAAGGCCGACCGGCACTGGGCCGCGTACCCGCCCGCCGTCGAAACCGGTCTGGACGGCGGCCTGCTGCTGACGGCGGGCACCCCGGCCACCGTCACCAGCACCGTCACCGACCTCGG
>NZ_JACBWZ010000703.1 GCF_013870595.1 Streptomyces sp. WELS2
GGCGGGGAACTAGGGTGAGGCGGTTGCCGTAGAACAGGAGTGCGCATGCCGCAGATCACCATCGACTACTCCGACCTCATGGAGGACGCCTTCGACCGCGAGGGATTCGCGCGGGCGCTGCACGAGGCCACCGTGGAGATCGCCGCGGCGAAGCCGGAGGCGTGCACGACGCAGTTCCGGCCGAGCGCGCTCACGGCGTTCGGGTACGAGGACTCCGGGGCGCGCGGCCATGCCGTCGCGCACGTGACCATCGGGCTGCTCGCCGGGCGCACCGACGAGACGAAGGCACGGCTGACGGAGACGGTCGTGGAGCTGCTGCGGGAGCACGTGAAGGGCGGGGCGTTCGTCCTGCACGTCTCCGCCGAGGCCCGCGATCTCGACCCGTCGTACCGGATGTCCCACGGATAGGGCGCCCGCTCAGGAACCGAGGGCGATGAGCCGGCCGATCAGCACCGCGAAGGGGCCGTCGGCCGGCTCGTCCTTCACCATCGCGCGCAGCAGCTCGGCCATGTCCTCGTCGTGGGCCGCGCCGACGGCGGCCAGCGCGGCGAAGTCGTGCACGAGCTGGACCTCCAGCTCGGCGCGCGGCACCCGCCGGCCCTCCAGCCAGATCAGGGCCGTGGATTCGGCGAGCGAGATCCAGGAGCGGACCACCAGCTCCAGCCGCGGGCTCGGACCGGTGACGCCCAGGTGTGACAGGATCTGGTCGTAGGCGGCCTGCCGTACGGAGTCGATGAGCGCGTTGGTGGCCGACGAGCCGACCGCCGGGCCGCCGCGCAGCAGCGCGGAGAAACCGGGGCCGTGCTCGTCCACGAAGTCGAAGTAGCGGCCCATCACCCGCAGCAGCCGGGCGCCGAGCGGTCCCTCGTGCGGCTCCTCGAAGCGGCTCGCCAGATCCTCCGACGCCCGCTTCAACGCGGCCTCGTACAGGCTGAGTTTGCCCGGGAAGTAGTGGTACACCAGCGGACGCGAGATGCCCGCCGCCGTGGCTATCTCGTCGATCGAGACCTCGTCGGGCGAGCGTTGGCTGAACAGCTCCAGGGCGACGCCGATCAGCTGCTGCCGACGCTCCTCGACGCTCATTCTGCGGCGAACCCCGGTCCTCATACGAACACCTTACCGAGCGGATCCGGCCGCCGGTGATCACATGTCCAGCACCAGCCGGTCGCTCCGGGCCCGGGACACGCAGATCAGCATCGAGTCGTGCCGTTCGGCGTCCGTCAGCAGCTCGTCGCGGTGCTCGACCTCGCCCTCCAGCACCCGCTGCTGACAGGTGCCGCAGAAGCCCTGCTCGCAGGAGTAGGCGGTGCCGGGCAGTTCCCGGCGTACGGCGGCCAGCACGCTGGAGCCGGCCGGGATCGTCACCGTGCGCCCGCTGCGGCGCAGTTCCACCTCGAAGGCGGCGTCCGCGCCGGCCGCCGTACGCGGCGCGAACCGCTCCAGGTGCAGGGTGGCGCCCTTCGGCAAGGCTCGCTCCACGGCCGCCATCAGGCCCTCGGGGCCGCAGCAGTACACCGCCGTGCCCTCGGCCGTCCCGGCGAACAGCGCGGCCAGATCGGGCCGGCCGTCCTCGTCCTCGGCGACGACCGTCAGCCGGTCGCCCGCGAGCTTCGCCAGCTCGTCCAGGAACGGCATCGAGGCCCTGGTCCGCCCGCCGTACAGCAGCCGCCACTCGGTGCCGTCCGGCAGGGCCCGCAGCATCGGCAGGACCGGGGTGATGCCGATGCCGCCGGCGACGAAGACGTAGGCGGGCGCCGCGACCAGGGGGAAACGGTTCCTCGGTCCGCGTACCTCCAGCTCCATGCCCTCGGTGAGCTGCTCGTGCACCTCGCGGGATCCGCCCCGGCCGTCCGGCACCAGCCGGGTGGCGAGCGTGTAGGCGGAGGTGTCCGCGGGGTCCCCGCACAGGGAGTACTGCCGGACGAGCCCCGAGGGCAGCACCAGGTCGACGTGCGCCCCCGGCTCCCAGCGCGGCAGCCCGCGGCCCTCCAGGCGCAGCCGTACCACCCCGTCGGCGACGGACTCGTGCGCGGTGAGCAGCAGCCGCAGGGGCCGGGGACGAGGCCGGCCGGAGACCGGCGGGTCCAGGGCGGGCAGCGGCCACAGCGGCGAGGTGCTCACCCGGCGGCGCAGGGCCCGCCGGGTGAGCAGGGCGGCGGCCGTGGCGCCCGCGACGAGCGCGGCGGTGCGCGGCTTCGGCATCACGCGGCCCGCCTCTCCGCCGCCGTGGCCGCGGGGGAGGCGGCCAGATAGGCGAGGGCCTGCTCGGTGTCGCCCTCCTGCGAGGGGTGGTAGGCGCGGCTCAGATAGCGGGGTATGGACCGCAGCATGTCCCCGGTCCCCGGCAGCAGGCCCTGCCTGCCCCGGTCGTGGAAGTCCTTGAGGGTGGCCCTGCCGCCGGTGAGGGTCGGGTCGTTCGCCATGAAGAACCGCGCCCCGCGCTGCCACAGGAACACCAGCGCCGTGAAGGCGGTGGCCCACGTCCGCACCCGTCGGCGGTAGCTTCCGTCGAGGTGCGTGAACAGCTCGAAGGCGACCGAGCGGTGCTCGACCTCCTCCGCGCCGTGCCAGCGCAGCAGGTCCAGCATGGTGGGGTCGGCGCCGCGCCGGTCCAGCTCCCCGGCGTTCAGCACCCAGTTCCCGAGGAACGCCGTGTAGTGCTCGATGGCCGCGATCAGCGCGACCCGCTCCAACAGCCACCATCTGCGCGGCCGGCCCGGCGGCAGGGTCCGGTCGCCGAGCAGCTTCTCGAAGAACCAGTCGACCTGCGCGGTGTACGGCGTGGGATCGAGCCCGAGCTCCCTCAGGTGGGGCAGCACCTCGTCGTGCGCCTGGGAGTGCACGGCCTCCTGCCCGATGAAGCCGATGACGTCCTCGCGGAGCCGGTCGTCCCGGATCAGCGGCAGCACCTGCTTGTACACCCGCACGAACCACCGTTCCCCGGCGGGCAGCAGCAGGTGCAGCACATTGATGGTGTGCGTGGTGAAGGGATCCCCCGGCACCCAGTGCAGCGGTGTGCCGTCCCAGGAGAAGGACACGGGGCGTGCCTTGAGCGGCACCCGGGCCTGAGTATTAGACATGGCGTCAATGTACTGACGGGTAGCGCGGCTGAGAACCCCCCGCGCCCCGGCTTGTCGACGCCGGCGCCGCTACCGCAGGCCGCTGATCGTCCGCCCGTCCGCCGACACGCCCTTCAGCTCGGCCCGCGCGCCCTGCTCGGCCCGCGCCACCAGCAGCGGCCCCGGCCCGGACGCGGTGACCCCGCCCGTGGCCTCGATCGACGCCGTGCCCTTGCTTCCCGCCG
>NZ_JACBWZ010000704.1 GCF_013870595.1 Streptomyces sp. WELS2
CGTCCCCGCCCCGCACCCCCCTGTCCCGGCCGGTGGTCCTGAGCGACGATGAGAGGCGCGACGGACGGGACGGAACGGGCGGACGCGACCGGAGGAGAGCGATGGGACGGCTGCGGCAGGACGTCGACCCCGTTGAGGCGGGACTGGACCCCGGGGCCCTCGGAAGGCTGGACGGGCACTTCGCCCGGTACGTCGACGAGGGGCGGCTGCCCGGCTTCCTGGTGGCGGTGGCCCGTGGCGGCCGCGTCGCCCATCTGACCGCGTACGGGCTGCGGGACGTGGCGGCCGGGCGGCCGGTGGAGCCGGACACGCTGTGGCGGATCTACTCGATGACCAAGCCGGTCACCGCCGTGGCGGTGCTGCTGCTGGTCCAGGACGGCCTGCTGTCCCTGGACGACCCGCTGGACCGCCATCTGCCCGCCTTCGCCGAGCCCCGGGTGTACGCGGGCGGCTCGGGCGACGACGTGCGCACCCGCCCGGCCGCCGGCCCCGTCCTGATCCGGCACCTGCTCACCCACACCGCCGGCCTGACCTTCGGCTTCTACCACCGCCACCCGGTGGACGCGCTCTACCGCGCGGCGGGCCTGGAGTACTCGGTTCCGCCGGGCAAGGACCTCGCGGAGACCGTGGAGCTGTACGCCCGGCTGCCGTTGCAGTTCGACCCGGGCACGCACTGGAACTACTCGGTCGCCTCCAACGTGCTGGGTCGGGTCGTCGAGGTGGTCTCCGGGCAGCCGCTGGACGCGTTCTTCGCCGGACGGATCCTGGGCCCGCTCGGCATGACCGACACCGGCTTCCACATCGGCCCCGAACAGGCGGGGCGACTGGCCGAGTTGTACGGCGAGACGGACGAGGGCGGGATCGAGCCGGTACCGGGCCTGCCGGTGCGCGGCCGGCCGCTCTTCCTGTCCGGCAGCGGCGGCCTGGTCTCCTCCGCCCACGACTACCACCGGTTCATGGAGATGCTGCGCCGGGGCGGCGAACTGGACGGCGTACGGCTGCTGGACGCGCGCACGCTCGCCCTGATGACCCGCAACCAGTTGCCCGGCGGGGCCACCATCCGCTCCTTCGGCGCCCCGGTGCACCGGGAACCAGCCATGGACGGGCTCGGCTTCGGCTTCAACGTCTCCGTCGTCACCGACCCCGCCCGCACCCCGGCCCCGTCCCACCTGGGCACCTACGGCTGGACCGGCGTCGCCGGCACCGCGTTCTGGGTCGACCCGGCCCACGACCTGACCGTGCAGTTCCTGACCCAGGTCCGCCCGAAGAACCTGAAGCTGTTCCCCGAGCTGCGCCGGCTGGTGCACGAGGCGGTGACCGGCTGAACGCACCTGACCTAGCACCAGGTCGGCCTCCGGGCGCGGGGCGTCGGCCGCGAACCGGCCGGCGCTCAGCGGGCCGGCGTCCGGGAAGGGCGCGCGCCCGAGGCGAAGGTCCCGGTCACCTCGCCGACGGCAGGTCCCCGGAGGAAGCCGTGTCCGCAGAAGCCGGTGGCGTACAGGAACCCGGACACCGTCGGCGCCTCGCCGATCAGGGCCTCGTGGTCGGGGGTGTTCCCGGCCGCCCGGGCCCGGTGATCCATCGCTGTCCCGCCCCTCCTCGCCGCCGCCGCGTCAGGAGCCGTGGGCGGCGGCGTCCAGGTGGGGCAGGTGGTGGTCCATCCGCTCCCGCTTGGTGCGCAGATACGTGATGTTGCTCTCGCACGGCTCGATCAGCAACGGCACCTGCTCGGCCACCCGGACGCCGTGCCGCACCAGCGCCTCCCGCTTGCGCGGGTTGTTGGACAGCAGCCGCACCGAGCGCACCCCGAGGTCGCGCAGGATGCCCGCCGCCACGCCGTAGTCGCGGGCGTCGACCGGCAGGCCCAGCGCGAGGTTCGCCTCCACCGTGTCCAGTCCCTCCGCCTGCAGGGCCATCGCGCGCAGCTTGGCGAGCAGCCCGATGCCGCGGCCCTCGTGGCCGCGCAGGTAGACGACGACACCGCTGCCCTCGGCGACGACCGCACGCAGCGCCGCCGCGAGCTGGTCGCCGCACTCGCAGTGCCGGGAGCCGAAGGCGTCCCCGGTCAGGCACTCCGAGTGCAGCCGGGTCAGTACGTCCTCGGTGCCGATCTCGCCGTACACCAGGGCCACTTGTTCGTCGCCGCGGTCGTGGTCCAGGTAACCGATGGCCTGGAATTTCCCGTATCCGGTGGGCAGCGGTGTGTTCACGACGCGTTCGACGCCGGAACGCCCGGAACACCGTGGGGAGTTCTTGCCGAGTACGCCGATGCCGGTGCCGGTGTTTTCTGTCATGATCTGATTCCTCAGCAGAGACGAAAGGCCGTGAAAAGATGAGTGGTTCGAAAGCGCGGGAAAACGGCCACGGTCCGGCGGCGGTGCCCGGCGTGCTGCCGGCGGACACCACCGAGGACGCGCGGGCCGGGGGCGCCCGGGTCGCCGTCCTTCCCGTGGGGAGCTACGAGCAGCACGGTCCGTATCTCCCGCTGGCCACGGACACGCTGGTCGCCTGCGCCGTGGCGCGGGAGATCGCCGCCGCGTACCCGGTGCGCCTCCTTCCTCCGGTGACGGTCTCCTGCTCGCACGAGCACGCTTCCTGGCCGGGGACCGTCAGCATCTCCGCGGTGACGTTGCACGCGGTGGTCTCGGACATCGCGGCGTCGCTGCGCCGTTCGGGCGTGGCCGCGCTGGTCGTGGTCAACGGGCACGGCGGCAACTACGTACTGGGCAACGTCGTCCAGGAGGCCTGCGCGCGGGGCGAGCGGATGGCGCTGTTCCCGGCCGCGGAGGACTGGGAGACGGCGCGGGAGCGGGCCGGGGTGGTCACCTCGCTGCTCACCGACATGCACGCGGGGGAAAACGAGACGTCCATTCTGCTGCACGCCCACCCCGAATTCGTCCGCCCCGGCCACGAGTCCGCCGATTTCACCGCCGATGACCGCCGTCATCTGCTCACCCTGGGAATGTCCGCCTATACCGAATCGGGTGTCGTCGGCCGTCCTTCCCTGGGTTCGACGGACAAGGGAAAGAAACTGCTGGCGAGTCTCGCGGAATCCTTCGGCCCGTATTTCGGACTGCTCACCGCCGCGGAATAGCCGGCGGGGACCCCGCGGCCGGGACCCGTGGGGGCGGCCCCGGCCGGCGGGGAGTCATCGGGGACCGTGGTCCCCGTGTCCACGGTGGCGGGCCGGTGCCGGAACGGGAGCGGGAGCAGGACGGCGGCGCCGGGCAGGCTCGCCACGAGGCCGAGGAGGCCGTAGACGACGGCGACCGCCATCCCCCGGTCCGCGCCGAGCCCCGCCGCG
>NZ_JACBWZ010000705.1 GCF_013870595.1 Streptomyces sp. WELS2
CACGAGCCGGGAGGCGTGCCGTACGACGTCGTGGTTGGACAGCACCCAGGTCGCGGAGGCACCGGCCGAGCGGGCCGTGGCCAGCTCGCCGGAGATGATCTCGCGCAGCTCGGCCGCGTCCCAGCGGGCCTCGAGGTACTCGAAGTTGAATGCCTGGCCGAGTTCGTCGGGGCGGGCGTACAGGGACCGGCGGTCGCCCGGGACCCAGGCCTCGGCGACGGCCATGCGGGGCGGGCGGTAGGCGTCGAAGATCTTGCGCCAGTCGCGGTAGATCTCGTGCACCTCGTCCCGGTCCCAGTACGGATGGCTGCCCGGCGCCATGTGCCGCAGGGCCTCCTCGCCGGCCGTGCCGAGGGCGCCGAGGTCGCGCAGCGGTTCGGTGAGGTCCTTGGTCAGGCCGTGGGCGACGTCCACGCGGAAGCCGTCCACGCCCCGGTCGGACCAGAACCGCAGGGTGGCGCGGAAGTCGGCGCGGACCTCCTCGTGGTCCCAGTTCAGGTCGGGCTGTTCGGGGGCGAACAGGTGCAGGTACCACTCCCCGTCGGCCACCCGCTGCCAGGCGCTGCCGCCGAACACGGACTGCCAGTCGGTGGGCGGCAGTTCCCCGTGCGCGCCGCGCCCGGGCCGGAAGACGTACCGCTCGCGGGCGATCGATCCGGGTCCGGCGCGCAGTGCCTCCTGGAACCAGCGGTGCAGGTGGGAGGTGTGGTTGGGGACGATGTCCACGACGACCTTCAGGCCCAGCCGGTGCGCCTCGCCCACCAGGGCGTCGAAGTCGTCCAGGGTGCCGAGGCGTTCGTCGACACCGCGCGGGTCGATGACGTCGTAGCCGCCGTCGGCGAGTTCGGAGGGGTAGAAGGGACTCAGCCACAGCGCGTCGACGCCGAGCGCGGCGAGGTGGGACAGCCGCTGGGTCAGGCCCCGCAGATCGCCGAGGCCGTCGCCGTCGGCGTCGGCGAAACTGCGTGGATACACCTGGTAGATGACGGCTTGGCGCCACCAGTCGGGATTCTTGGACGAGAGGTCCGGCGGGCGGTCTGCCATACGGGCTCCCCTGGGACGGACGACGGTACGGAATCTGTATCTGTCCACATTGCCCGAAAGGGAACCTTTTCCGGGGCGGTCAGGCGGCGCAGTGCTCCAACAGGCCCCTTACGTCCTCGTCCACCACCCGATAGCGCACCACGCGCCCCTCTTTCTCCCCCGCCACGACCCCCGCGGCGCGCAGCAGCCGCAGGGCCTGGGAGACGGCCGGGTCGTTCATGCCCGTGGCGATCGCCAGGTCCGAGACGGCCAGCGGTCCGGTCCGGTGCAGGGCGAGCAGCAGCGCGAGCCGGTTGGCGTCGGCCAGCAGCGAGAAGCGGTCGGCCCAGGTGCGCAGACGCCCCGCGTCGCCGATGGCGGCGATCGCCTCGCACACCCGGTGACCGTCGATGGTGCGACGGTCGGCACGGTCGGCAGGAACGAGATGCATGGCCCCATCCTGGCAGGCCCCGATGTGATCTTGGATACCTGCCCGACTGCGCAGCTATGCAGGAAACCGCGTGCCCCCCTACCGTGGGCGGGCCGTGGTGTTCGGGAAGCCGGTGTGAGACCGGAGCGGCCCTCGCCACTGTGATCGGGGAGTTCCCGTTCCGTCCGGCATCCGCCGGGCCACTGGCCGCAAGGCCGGGAAGGCAGGAACGGCGGACGTGTGACCCGTAAGCCAGGAGACCGGCCACGGCAGCTCACGAAGTGATCCACGAGGTGCTGGAGCGTGAACCCGATGGCCGATGCCGCTGCTTTCCGCTGGCGACGCGAGGACACCGTCAAGACGGCGGGGCTGCTGGTGGTGATACTCGCCCTGCACGTCGTCGCCTTCGGAATCCTCTACCTGCTGGTCGCCCCACGGCACTACCAGGTCGGTTCCCAGGTGTTCGGCGTGGGGCTCGGGATCACCGCCTACACCCTCGGCATGCGCCACGCCTTCGACGCCGACCACATCGCGGCGATCGACAACACCACCCGCAAGCTGATGGCCGACGGCAAGCGGCCGGTGTCGGTGGGGTTCTGGTTCGCGCTCGGGCACTCCAGCGTGGTCGTGCTGCTGGCGCTGCTGATCGCGGGCGGCACCTCGCTGGCCGGGAAGGTGATGAACGAGGGCTCCGCCACCCACCAGGTGCTCGGGGTGCTCGGTACGACGATCTCCGGGTCCTTCCTCTACCTCATCGCCGCCCTGAACCTGGTCGCCCTGGTGGGCATCCTGAAGGTCTTCCGGGCGATGCGCGCGGGCGGGTACGACGAGACGGAGCTGGAACGGCACCTGGACTCCCGGGGGTTCATGAACCGGCTGCTCGGGCGGCTGACGAAGTCCGTGTCCCGGCCGGGCCAGATGTATCCGCTGGGCTTCCTGTTCGGCCTCGGCTTCGACACGGCCACCGAGGTCACCCTGATGGTGATGGCCGGCTCGGGCGCGGCGGCCGGACTGCCCTGGTACGCGATCCTGTGCCTGCCGCTGCTGTTCGCCGCCGGGATGAGCCTGTTCGACACCCTCGACGGCACGTTCATGAACTTCGCCTACCAGTGGGCGTTCGCCAACCCTGTCCGCAAGGTGTTCTACAACCTCGCCATCACCGGCCTGTCCATCGCCGTCGCCTTCTTCATCGGCACCATCGAGCTGGTCGGCGTGCTGCACGAGAAGTTCGGCCTCAGCGACCCGGTGACCGGCTGGGTGGCCGGCCTGGACCTGGACAACGTCGGCTATCTCATCGTCGGCCTGTTCGTGGCGGTGTGGGCGGTGGCGCTGGCGTACTGGAGGCTGGCACGGGTGGAGGAGCGCTGGTCGGTGCGGGCGGCACCGTCCGACTGAGCCGGCGGGCGAGCACGGCGCGGACCACCGGCTGGAGGGTGTCGAGCATCGGCGGCAGGTGGCGTTCCGGAACGGGTCCAGGCTCGTGAACGCATGCTCAGCCCTGTGATCGGCCGGCTCCCGGCCCGGACCGATGGGCCGCACGATGGCCGGATCGGGCCTCCGGGGCCGGCCGGCACCCTTGTGGTGAAGGGCCGTGCCATGGTCCGTACCCACGCGGGCTAGGGCCGTTCCACCGTCTCCAGGTACAGCTTCACGTACCGGTCCACGTCCACGTCCAACGCCACGTCCACCAGGGCGCGTTCGGAGCCGTCGTCGTGGAACTCGGCCTCGCCGGGGCCGGGTCTGAGGTCCACGACGGTCTGGCCGCGGGCCGGGCCGGGCGCCAGGCAGACCTCGACCGGCAGCAGCCGGGTGGTGAGGCCCGCCGTCGGTGAGC
>NZ_JACBWZ010000706.1 GCF_013870595.1 Streptomyces sp. WELS2
GCCCGCCGCACCTGGACGGTCTCGGTGCTGGCGGCGAAACTGGCGGACGAACGGCGCCGGCTGGACGAGCTCCAGGCCGGCGACCTCGCGGTCAAGGCCACCTTCGAACTCGGCTACGGCCAGCTGGAGCCGGCCCAGGCCCGCGCCTTCCGCCTCCTCGGCCTGGCCGACGGCCCCGACATCTCCCTGGCCGCCGCGGCGGCGGTCCTGGACCTCCCCCCGGAGGACACCGAGGAACTCCTCGAATCCCTGGTCGACACGTCCCTCCTGGAATCCGCGGCCCCCAACCGCTACCGCTTCCACGACCTGGTCCGCCTCTACGCCCGCGCCTGCGCCGAACGCGACGAGGACCGGCCGAGCGAGCGGGAGGCGGCGATGTCGCGGTTGCTGGACTTCTATCTGGCGACGACGGCGGGGGTGTACGCGGTGGAGCGGCCGGGGGATCGGCTGGTGGACGACCTGGAGCCGACGGAGTACGCCGGGCTGCGGTTCACCGAGGCGACGGCGGCGCTCGACTGGCTGTACACCGAGGCCGCACCCCTCCTGGCTTGCGTCAGGCAAACCGCCGGGACCGACCGGCTGCGGCGCGGAGTCGACCTGCTGTGGGCGGCCAAGGACCTGACCGAGTCCGGAGCCAACTCCCACCAGTACGAGATGACGGCTCGGGCGATGTGCGAGGCGACTCAGACGGCACGGGACGCCCGGGCGGAGGGCAGGGCACGCACCGTGCTGACCGATGTCCTGCTCGTTTCCGGACGCATTCGGCAGGCGGAGGAAGAAGCCCGCATCGCGCTCGAACTGGCGGAGCGGGTGGGCGACTCGACCGCTGAGAGCTGGGTCGCGAACAACCGGGGGCTCCTGTGCCTTCACGAGGGGAGGCACGTGGAGGGCAAAGCCTTCTTCGAGAGGGCCATAGAAGGGCTTCGGGCAGCGGGCAACCGGCCATTCGAAGCAACCAGCCTCGGGAACCTGTCACGGGCCTACCTGGGGATGGGCGACATCACCCGAGCGGTGGAGATCGCTCAGCGCGGAGTCGCCGCGCACAGGGAGATCGGCCGGACCGTGCGCCTGGCCAACAGCCACTACGCGCTGGGGGTCGCCATGATTCAGGCCGGCCGCCACAGCGAAGCCCTCAACCAGTTCTCCGACGCCTTGCGGATCTTCGGCGACCACCGGCAGCGTCTCTGGGAGGGAACGACCAACTTCCGTATCGCGGAGGTGCACTTGGCCGCCCTTCGCCCGGCACAGGCGGCCCAGTACGCGGAGCAGGCCCTGGCACTGGGCTGCATCGGCGGCGACCGCATGCGCGGCAACGTACTGATGCTGCTGGGGCGGGCACTGACCAAGCTCGGCCAAATAGACCGCGCCAGGGCGTGCTGGCGTGAGGCGCTCAACCTGTACGAGCAAACGGGCGCGCCGGAGGCCGACAGCGTGCGCACACTCGTCATGCCGACCTCCGCCCACTGAGACGCGCGACCACGCCCACGTTCAGCATTCGTTTATCAGCAGCAGGCACTCTCTTACGTGCCGGACCGTCGCGTCGGGGGGCAGGCGGTCTGACAGGAGCCCGACCCAATAGAGTGCGGCTCCGAACGCCCGTCCGGTGGCCCTCGGGGGAGCCCCTGGGCGGGCGTTCGTCACTCGTCACAACAGCGGAGGAACAGAAATCATGAGCGACCAGACGAAGGACGCGGCGGCCACTCCGCAGGACAACGCCACGCCCACGCCGCCTGCCACCGATGACGCCATCACCACTCTCGACAACGCGATGCCGTCGGGGCCCCTCAAGGACGCCATCAAGACGATGGACAACGCCATGCCGGCCCCGCCGCCCGCCCTGGACCTGCACGGCAAGTAAGCCACCAACCCGACGGGGGATCGGTCGCGGTGGCACGGAGGGGGAGTCACCGCGGGCGAGGTTGAACGGGGGGTCGAGGGGCCGGGCCGGGGGGCTCGGCCCCTCGGCATGTCGGCTCACGGGGGTCGGACCGTCGGTCCGGCCCCCGTTCGGCGTCCTCGCCCGGGCGGGGGCCGGCGGGGCGTCACGTGGTGCGCGCCGTGCCCGTGCCCTTCTCCGCGTCCAGCGCGTACACGCACCGGTCCTTGCTGCACGCGTAGACCACGCCGTCCTTGACCACCGGGGAGCCGGTGATCTCACCGCCGGTCGCGAGCTTCCAGCGCAGCCGGCCGTCGTCGGCCTTCAGGGTGTACAGCAGGTGGTCGGTGGAGCCGAAGTGGATGCGGCCCTCGGCCACGGCGGGCGCGCCCACGACGTCACCGCCCGCCTGGAAGCGCCACTTGGGCGTGCCGGTGACCGCGTCCAGGGTGTACAGGCCCTTGCCGCTGCCGACGTGCACGTGCCCGGCGGCGACCAGCACCGGCTCCACGGAGGAGCGGGCCTCGGTGGCGATGCGCCAGCGGTCGCGGCCGTCGGCGGCGTCGAGCGCGTAGACGGTGCCGAGGTAGTCGGCGAGGTAGACACCGCCGCCGGTGACGGCCGGGCCGGGGGCGAAGGCGGGCGGGCCGAGGAAGACCGCCGGGGCCTCGAAGTGCCAGCGCACCCGTCCGCTCACCGCCTCCACGGCGAGGACGCGGGTGCCGGCGCAGATGTAGACGCACCCGTCGGGCGCCGGGGCCAGGCGCACCGGGACCCCGCCGCAGGAGGCCGCGTCCCCGATGGGGTACGACCAGCGCTCCTCGCCGGTACGGGCCTCCAGCGCGCGCAGCCGGGTGTCCTGCCAGACGTAGACCGTGCCGTCGTGCACGACCGGGCCCGCCTCGGGGGACTCGAAGTCGGTCTGGCAGCCGGTGATCTCCCACAGCTTCCGCCCGCTGGACGCCTCCCACGCCTGGACGCCGCCGCCGCGGGTGCCGGTGACGACCGTGCCCCGGTCGGCCTTGAGGCAGTACACCCAGGCGTCCGTGGACAGCCGCCACAGGTCGGTGCCCTCGCGGGCGTCCAGGGCGTAGAGGGTGGGGCCGTCGGAGGCGTGGATACGGCCGTCCGCCACCGCCATCGACCAGGCGACGTCGCGGGTCTTGAAGCGGCGGCGGCCGGTGGACACGTCCAGGGCGTGCACCTCGAAGGAGGTGACGTAGACCAGGTCGCCGGCCACGGCCGGGGTGCCCCACACGTCGTTCGACATGCGGAACCGCCAGGGCCGCCAGCCGCTCGCGGGCTCCGGGGGCACCGGCGGGGCGGGCGGTACGGCGGGGTCGGCGGTGGACGCGCCGCGGCGGGGCCGGCATGGCGTTGTCCATCGTCTTGATGGCGTCCT
>NZ_JACBWZ010000707.1 GCF_013870595.1 Streptomyces sp. WELS2
CGGTGTACGTTGCGTCATTCCCGTCCCATGTCCCGGTGCACGACCACCGTCTCCACGCCCTCGGCCGCCAGGCGCGCGGCGAGCTTCTCCGACATCGCGACCGAGCGGTGCTTGCCGCCGGTACAGCCGATCGCGATGGTCACATACCGCTTGCCCTCGCGCCGGTAGCCGGCGGCGATGAGCCGCAGGAGTTCGGCGTACCGGTCCAGGAACTCCTTCGCACCGGGCTGGTTGAAGACGTAGGCCGCGACCTCCTCGTTGACACCGGTGTAGGGACGCAGCTCCGGGACCCAGTGCGGGTTGGGCAGGAACCGCATGTCCGCGACCAGGTCGGCGTCGACCGGGAGGCCGTACTTGAAGCCGAAGGACATCACCGTGGCCCGCAGTTCGGGCTCTTCCTCCCCGGCGAACTGGGCGTCCATCTTGGCGCGCAGCTCGTGCACGTTGAGGCTGGAGGTGTCGATCACCAGGTCGGCGTCACCGCGCAGCTCGCGCAGCAGTTCGCGCTCGGCGACGATGCCGTCGACGATGCGTCCGTCCCCCTGGAGCGGGTGCGGCCGGCGCACCGACTCGAAACGGCGGACCAGGGCCTCGTCGGAGGACTCCAGGAAGACGATCCGCCGGGTGACACCCCGGGTGTCCAGGTCGGCGAGGGACTCGCGCAGGTTGTCGAAGAAGCGCCGGCCGCGCACGTCCACGACGACCGCGATCCGCGCCACGTTGCCCTGCGAGCGGGCGCCCAGCTCGACCATGGTGGGGATGAGGGCGGGCGGCAGGTTGTCCACGACGAACCAGCCGAGGTCCTCCAGACACTTGGCGGCCGTGGACCGGCCGGCTCCGGACATACCGGAAATGATCACCAGCTCGGGGATGGCCGCCTCGGGGACCCCGGTCGTCTCGCTGCCCGTACTCACCTGTGCTCCGTTGTCCTGGCCCGTCTCCCGGCCGGCGTCGGGCCGGGCCGGGCCCTGGCCGGTGTCGTGCCGGACGGCCTCGCCGCCCGTGGCGCCGTGCGTCAGATCTCGCTGTGCGCCGGGCTGTGCGTCGTGCTCCGTCATGTCTCCTGCCCCCGTCGTTCGTCCGGGAAGCCCGCGGTCACGGGCTCCCCCGAGGAACCCCCCGTCGTGTCGGGTTCCTCGTCCTCAATGATCTCTCCGGTCGCCGTGTTCACGGCGGGTGCGGCCGGGGCCGCCTGGGCGAGGGCCACGGCGATGGTCTCCGCCGTCTTCCGGCCTATCCCGGGCACTTCCTGGATCTGCTCGATTGTGGCGGACCGCAGTTTCTTCACCGAACCGAAATGCTTGATGAGGGCCTGTTTGCGGGTCTCCCCGAGACCGGGGACGTCATCCAGCGGGCCGGCGCGGAAGCGCTTGGCGCGCTTGGTGCGCTGGTAGGTGATCGCGAAGCGGTGCGCCTCGTCACGCACCCGCTGGAGCAGGTAGAGCCCCTCGCTGGTGCGGGGCAGGACCACCGGGTCGTCCTCTCCGGGCACCCAGACCTCCTCCAGGCGCTTGGCGAGACCGCAGACGGCGATGTCGTCGATGCCCAGTTCGTCCAGGGCACGCTGGGCCGCTGCCACCTGCGGCTGACCGCCGTCGACGACCACCAACTGGGGCGGGTAGGCGAACTTCCGGGGCCTGCCGTCGTCGTCCTTGAGGGAGTCCGTGATCACGTCCGGGCCGGCGAGCGTGCCGTCGGTGTCCGCGCCGTCGCCGCCGGTACCGCCGTCGCCGACGAGATCGGTGCCGGTGCCGTCGGCCCACTCCCCCGTGCGCTCCTTCTCGGCGAGGTAACGCCGGAAGCGGCGGCTGATCACCTCGTGCATGGAGCGGACGTCGTCCTGGCCGGCGAAGCCCTTGATCTGGAAGCGGCGGTACTCGCTCTTGCGCTGGAGTCCGTCCTCGAAGACGACCATGGAGGCCACCACGTCGTCGCCCTGGAGGTGGGAGATGTCGTAGCACTCGATCCGCAGCGGGGCGCTGTCCAGGCCGAGGGCCTCGGCGATCTCCTCCAGCGCGCGCGAGCGGGTGGTCAGGTCGGAGGCACGCTTGGTCTTGTGCAGCGCGAGGGACTGCTGGGCGTTGCGCTGCACGGTCTCCATGAGCGCCTTCTTGTCGCCCCGCTGCGGGATGCGCAGCGACACGTTCGCCCCGCGGCGGCCGGTCAGCCACTCCTGGACCGGCTCGACCGGCTCGGGCAGGGCCGGGACCAGCACCTCCTTGGGGACGGTGTCCCCGCTCTCCTCGCCGTAGAGCTGCTGCAGGGCGTGCTCGACCAGGGCGCCCGTGGTGACGTCCTCGACCTTGTCGGTGACCCAGCCGCGCTGACCGCGGACCCGGCCGCCGCGTACGTGGAAGATCTGCACGGCCGCCTCCAGCTCGTCCTCGGCGACGGCGACGAGGTCGGCGTCGGTCGCGTCGGCGAGGACGACCGCGTTCTTCTCCATGGCCTTCTTCAGCGCCCCGATGTCGTCCCGCAGGCGGGCCGCCCGCTCGTACTCCATCTCCTCGGCCGCCTCCATCATCTGCTTCTCCAGACGGCGGAGGTAGGTGCCGGTCCGGCCGGCCATGAAGTCGCAGAACTCCTCGGCCAGCTCCCGGTGGTCCTCGGCACTGATCCGGCCGACGCAGGGCGCGGAGCACTTGTCGATGTAACCGAGCAGACAGGGGCGGCCGGTGCGGGCGGCGTTCTTGAAGACGCCGGCCGAGCAGGTGCGCACCGGGAACACCCGCAGCAGCAGGTCGACGGTGTCCCGGATGGCCCACGCGTGCCCGTACGGCCCGAAGTACCGAACGCCCTTCTTCTTGTGACCGCGCATCACCTGGACGCGGGGGAACTGCTCGTTCATCGTCACCGCGAGGTACGGGTAGCTCTTGTCGTCGCGGTACTTGACGTTGAACCGGGGGTCGTACTCCTTGATCCAGGAGTACTCCAGCTGTAGCGCCTCGACCTCCGTGGACACCACGGTCCACTCCACGGACGCGGCGGTGGTCACCATCGTCCGGGTGCGCGGGTGCAGGTTCGCCAGGTCCTGGAAGTAGTTCGCCAGGCGCTGGCGCAGGCTCTTCGCCTTTCCGACGTAGATCACCCGGCGGTGCTCGTCGCGGAACCTGTACACCCCCGGGGAGTCCGGGATCTCACCCGGCCTGGGGCGGTAGCTGGAGGGATCGGCCATGTCTCACACCCTACTGGCGACCGCCGACACCGCGTCGGGCGCTGTGCCGGGCCTGTGGATAACCCTCGCACCCGTACGGCGGCCCGCCCCGGCCGACGC
>NZ_JACBWZ010000708.1 GCF_013870595.1 Streptomyces sp. WELS2
CCCGACCCGTACGGCCGGGCCACCGAACTCGTCCTGGCCGCACGGAAGTTATGGAACTCATGGACCCCCGAGGGGAAGCCCCGGCCGTTCGCCCACCGGGGCCGGCACTTCGACATCGCGGGCGAGTTCGGGCTGCCCCGCTCGCCCCAGGGCCACCCCGTGGTGATCCGGTCCGGGGAGTCCGAGCGGGCCCGGGAGCCGGCCGCGGCCTGGGCCGACGTGCTCCTCGTCCGGCACGCCCCGCCACAGCCGGCCCGTGCCCGCTACGCCGATGTCAAACGGCGGCTCGCGGCCTACGGCCGGGCCCCCGGGGACCTGAAGGTGATGTCCCGGATCACCGTCGTCCTCGGGGACACCGCGGCCGAGGCGCAGGAGCGGGCCGCCGGGATCCGACGGCGGCTGATCACCGGGCGCCACGCGCTGTGCGCGGTGGAGCGGATCTGGGGAACGGACCTGTCCGGATACGACCCCGACGGCCCGCTGCCCCGGACCGAACCCCGCGCCCGGGACCGCCGTACGCTCGCGCTCGCCGCGCGCTGGCGGGCGCTGGCCGAGGAGAAGGGGCTCTCCCTGCGGGAGACCGTGATCGAGGCGAGCGGCCGGCAGTCCTTCGTCGGCACGCCCGGCACGGTCGCCGCCGATCTGCACCGGTACGCCGAGGAGGGGGCCGCCGACGGCTTCCTCGTGGCCCCGCAGCTCCCGGACGGGCTGGAGGAGTTCGTGGACCGGGTGGTGCCGCTGCTCCAGGAGCGCCGCGCCTTCCGCACGGAATACCGGGGCGGCACGCTCCGCTCCCATCTCGGGGTGCCGGGACGGGCGCCGGACGACGACGGATGACAGACGACGGATGAACACGAGGAAAGGAACCGACGAGATGACGACGGACGCGTCCGACGCCTGGAAGCAGTGGCACGAGGAGCGGGTGGAGAGCGTCTCGGCGCCCTACGGCCCGCTCGCGCTGACCGCGACGCACTGGATCGAGGACTATCCGGACGGTCGACTTCCGGACATTCCCGGGACGTGGGCGGCGGAGCCGGACGGGGTGGTCCTCACCGCCGCCGGGGCCGACGGCCTGACCGTGGACGGCCGGCCCCTCGCCGGCGAGACCAGGCTGACCGCCGACAGCGGCCCGGAGGCCGCGGCCCGGGTCGCGCTGGGCGGGAAGCGGCTGGTCGTCCTGGTGCGCGAGGGCGTGTGGGGGGTACGGGTGTACGACCCCTCCTCCGCCGCCCGGCGGGCCTTCCGGGGCATCGAGGCCGGCCCCTACGACCCCCGCTGGTCGGTGCCGGGCCGGTTCACGCCGTACGACTCCACCCGCACCATCCGGCTCGGCAACGCCGACGGCCGCGAGCGCGGCTTCGACCTCGCCGGTGAGCTGGTCTTCCCGCTGGCCGGCCGGGAGCGGACGCTGAAGGTCGCGCGGCGGCCGGACGGCGGCCTGTGGGCGGTGTTCGCCGACGCCACCAGCGGCGACACCAGCTTCCGGTTCCGCTTCCTCTTCGCGGCGGCGCCGGATGCCGAGGGGCGGGTGACCGTCGACTTCAACCGCGCACAGCTCCCGCCGTGCGCCTTCGCCGGCCACTTCATCTGCCCCCTGCCGGCCCCCGGCAACACGCTGGACGTGGCGGTGGAGGCGGGGGAGCGCCGGCTGAGCTGAGCCGCGGCGCGCCGGCCGGCCTCGCGCGCAGGGCGTGGGGCCGGTCCGGTGGCGTCCGGGAGGCATTCGGGTGGTTCCGGTCCGACGGCCGAAAGGCACCCTTGTCCGACCGGCCGTTCGGCCGAATACTCCACCCCAGCGCTTGTCAGGGGCATGTACATCGCGATCCGGTCGGGCTCCTGGCTGCGCCTCACGGGCCCCGACCCCACGCGGGCCCCCGACTTCCCTTGGAGGGGAACGAAAAGTGAGGATCAAGCGCACCACTCCCCGCGGCGGCACGGCGAGACGGACCCGACTGACGGCCGTGGCCGCGGGCTTCCTCGCCGCGGCGGCGTTCGCCGCCCCCACCGCGAACGCCAGTGACGCCCACACCTTCAGCGCCGCCCAGCTCACCCGGGCGAGCGACTCCGTCCTCAAGGCCGACGTCCCCGGCACGGCCTGGGCGGTGGACGCCAAGACCGACCGCGTCGTCGTCACCGTCGACAGCACGGTGTCCCCGGCCGAGATCGCCAAGATCAAGAAGCAGGCCGGGGCCGGCGCGGACGCCCTCGTGATCAAGCACACGCCGGGCAGGTTCAACAAGCTGATCTCCGGCGGCGACGCCATCTACGCGAGCAGCTGGCGCTGCTCGCTGGGCTTCAACGTCCAGGACTCCAGCGGCAACTACTACTTCCTCACCGCCGGGCACTGCACCGACGGCGCGGGCACCTGGTGGTCGGACTCCTCGCACACCACCACGCTCGGCACCACGGCCGGGTCCAGCTTCCCCGGCAACGACTACGGCATCGTGCGCTACACCAACAGCTCGGTGACCAAGTCGGGCGCCGTGGGCAGCCAGGACATCACCAGCGCGGCCACGCCGTCGGTGGGCACGACCGTCTACCGGCGCGGATCCACGACCGGTACGCACAGCGGCCGGGTCACCGCGCTCAACGCCACGGTCAACTACGGCGGCGGCGACATCGTCTCCGGCCTGATCCAGACCACCGTGTGCGCCGAGCCCGGCGACTCCGGCGGCCCGCTGTACGGCGGCACCACCGCCTACGGCCTGACCTCCGGCGGCAGCGGCGACTGCACCTCCGGCGGCACCACGTTCTTCCAGCCGGTCACCGAGGCGCTGAGCGCCTACGGGGTGCACGTCTACTGACGCGCTCCCCGCACCGGCCCGGCCCCCGCACGCCCCGGCGTGCGGGGGCCCCGTCGTCTGGTCGCGGCGCGTTTGCCCAGGTCGGAGGCGGTCGAACGGGTGTCGTACACATGTTCGGGAATGGAGGTATGGTGGGGAGAGCAGTAGGGAACTGATGTTCGAGAGTCGTTTCGGGGCTCACGTGTGCGGGAGGTGGGTGTGCCGGGCTTCGCGCATCTGCACACCGTCTCCGGGTTCTCCCTGAGGTACGGGGCGTCCCACCCGGAGCGGCTGGCCGAGCGCGCCGCGGAGCGGGGCATGGACGCCCTCGCCCTGACCGACCGCGACACCCTCGCCGGTGCGGTGCGCTTCGCCAAGGCCTGCGCCGGGGCGGGAATCCGCCCGCTGTTCGGGGTGGACCTGGCGGTGGCGCCGAGGGAGCCCGTACGCCGTGACAAGCGCCGCAGCCCGGTGCGCGGCGGTGCC
>NZ_JACBWZ010000709.1 GCF_013870595.1 Streptomyces sp. WELS2
GGAGGCACCCGGACGGCGGACCCTCCTTGGAGAAACGTTCCTTCAGTGATCCCGAGCGGTGTCCCCGCTGGTGGTGGAGGCCGTCACCAGCCGGTTGCGCGCCCGCCCCATCAACTCCTCGCGCTCGTCCTCGGTCAGGCCGCCCCAGACGCCGTACGGCTCGCGCACCGCCAGCGCGTGCGCCGCGCACTCCGCGCGGACCGGGCATCTCATGCAGACCTCTTTGGCCGAGTTCTCGCGAGCGCTCCGAGCCGCCCCGCGCTCGCCCTCCGGGTGGAAGAAGAGCGAGCTGTCCACCCCGCGGCAGGCAGCCAGCAGCTGCCAGTCCCACAGGTCCGCGTTCGGTCCGGGAAGGCGGGAGAAATCTGCCATTACGTGACCCCTTGTCGCCGATCTGGGCGGGTACGGTGCCAACGACCGTACATCTCCGGTCTAAGGAGATGAAAATATGACTCATTGCGAATCTAGCCCCGGACACTGCGAAACGGGAAGAAAAGGGGCCAAATGGGTCATAGGTTGTGATGAAAAGTTGAGAGTCCGACGGGCATGTCGGCACCGTGTCCGTCCCCTCACATAGAGTGCCGAAGACGGCACGCGGGCCCGTAACTCTTTCGAGTGACCGTCGTTGAGAGTGCGGAGGCGGTTGAAAGAACAAGCGCTCGGGCAGGCGTCCGAGACGGTCGACCGCACAGGTGACGATTCCGTACCAGCCTGGAGGCTCAAGGTGACGCGCATCAGCTGCGGAGGGCGGTCATGACATCCGTCCTCGTCTGCGACGACTCCCCGCTTGCCCGAGAAGCGCTCCGCCGCGCGGTCGCGACCGTGCCCGGTGTCGAGCGTGTGACGACGGCGGCCAACGGCGAGGAAGTCCTCCGCCGCTGGGGCGCCGACCGCTCCGACCTCATCCTGATGGACGTGCGCATGCCCGGTCTGGGCGGCGTGGAAACCGTGCGCCGGCTGCTCTCCGCCGACCCGGGCGCGCGCATCATCCGGAACCTGGCCGGCTGGTACGAGGCCGGGACCACGCCCGGGGAGACGGGCACCGCGATCGTCGCCGGCCATGTCGACAACGCCGACGGACCCGCCGTCTTCTACCGCCTGGGCGCGCTCAAGCGGGGCGACCGCGTCGAGGTGGACCGCCGGGACGGCACCGTGGCGCTGTTCACCGTGGACGCGGTGGAGGTGTACTCGGCCCGCGACTTCCCCGACGACAAGGTGTACGGCGCCGCCCCGCGCCCCGAACTCCGCGTCATCACCTGCGGCGGCGGTTACTCGAAGACCACCGGTTACCAGGGCAACGTGGTGGTGTTCGCGCACCTGACGGGAAGCCGCCAACCGGGAGGCGGCGCGCGGAGCCGGACCGCGCCCCGAGCCCCTCAGCCCACCGCCTGCCGCGCGCCCAGCACGTGCTTCTCCCCCCACACGCCCAGCGGGGCCAGCGCCTCGTTCAGCCGGTCGCCGACCTCGGTCAGCGAGTACTCGACGCGGGGCGGTGTCTCCGCGTAGTCCTCCCGGTGCACGATGCCGTCGGCCTCCAGCTCGCGCAGCTGGGCGGCGAGCACCTTCTCGGTGACGCCCGGCAGCAGCCGGCGCAGCTCCCCGAACCGGCGGGTGCCCTCCCCCAGCGCCCACAGGATCGACACCTTCCACTTGCCGTCGATGATGTCCATCGCCGCGTCGACGCCGCAGATGTACGCCCCCGGCCGCCGTCCCACCGGCATGCTGCTCCCCCTTCCTTCCCGCGCCCTTCCCTGCGGGTAACCACCCACTCCAAAGTACGTACTTATGCGCGGCGGCTCCCCGGGGGAGCCTAGTCGTCATGACCGACAACTCCCCCTCCTCCGGCCCCCGTACCCCCCTGACCCTGCTCGGCACCGGTGCCATGGGCACCGCCCTCGGCCGGGCCTGGCTCGCCGCCGGGCACCCCCTGACCGTCTGGAACCGCACACCGGAGCGGACGGCCGCGCTGACCGCCGAGGGCGCGGTGGCCGCCGACAGCGCCGCGGCCGCCGTGGCCGCGAACCGGCTCGTGGTGGCCTGCCTGCTGGACGACGCCTCGGTGGGCTCCGCCCTGGAGGGCGCCGACCTGGCCGGACGGGACCTGGTGAACCTCACCACCGGCACCCCCGCCGACGCCCGCGCCCGTGCCGCCTGGGCCGCGGAGCGGGGCGCACGGCTGCTGGACGGCGGGATCATGGCCGTACCGCCGATGATCGGCACGCCCGGCGCCTTCACGTTCTACAGCGGTGACCCGGAGGTGTTCGAGGAGCACCGGGAGACCCTCGCCGTGCCGGCCGGCACCGAGTACGTCGGCGCCGACCCCGGGCTCGCCGCGCTGCACGACGTGGCGCTGCTGACCGGCATGTACGGGATGTTCGCCGGGATCACGAGCGCCTTCGCGCTGCTGCGGGACACGGACGTGGCGCCCGAGGAGTTCGCCCCGCTGCTCGTGTCGTGGCTGGCCGCGATGGCCGGCCAGGCGCACGGCATGGCCGGCCGGCTGGCGTCCGGCGACTACACGTCCGATGTCGTCTCCAACCTCGCGATGCAGGTCGCGGGCAGCGGCACGCTGCTGCGCACGGCCGAGGAACAGGGGACGAGCGCGGAACTGATCACCCCCTTCTTCGACCTCATGCGCCGCCGCCTGGCCGACGGCCACGACGAGGAGGACACCACGGGCCTGGTGCACCTGCTGAACACCCGCCGCCCCGCCGGGACCCGGTGACCCGCCAGGGCTGCCATCCCTCGCACCCTCACACCACACCCCCGCACCCGCCCGGCCAACTCACACCCCCCGCCCCGTCCCGCTGAGGGCAGCGTTCCTCCCGGGAAACAGGTGTGATGCCGCCGGGTAACGTCGGGGCCGCACGCTCAAGGGCATGACCTCGAATACGCGTGTGGTGGTGATCGGCGCCGGCCTCGCGGGCGTACGGCTCGCCCGGCGGCTCGGCGAGCTGGGCACGCCCGTGCTGCTCGTCGGCGACGAGGAGCACGCGCCGTACAACCGGGTGCTGCTCGCCGAGGTACTGGCCGGCCGGTACGCGCCGGAGGTGATCACCCTCCCGCCGCCGGCCGGCCTGTTGCGTACCCGCGTCACCGGTATCGACCGGGCCGCCCGGACCGTCTCCTGCGCCGACGGCATGTCCATCGCGTACGACACACTCGTCCTGGCCACCGGCGCCAACCCGGTGCTGCCCCCGCTGCGCGGCCTGTTCACGCCGGACCGGCGGCTGCCCGAGGGCGTCCACGCCTTCCGCAC
>NZ_JACBWZ010000071.1 GCF_013870595.1 Streptomyces sp. WELS2
GCCATCGTCGGCGTACCCGAGCACCGCCGCCCCTGGGTGGCCGTCAGCGGCCTCGCCCAGGAGCTGACCGACGGCATGCGGGTCTCCGCCGAGCTGGCCGGGGAGGACCTCCTGGACGTGCTGCGCGCCACCCCCGCCACCGAGTACCTGGTGGTCGAGGAGACCGGCGAGATCTACGGCGTCCTGTCGGCGGCCGACGTCGAGCGGGCCTTCGTCAGGGCGATGGCCAGGCCGGCGTCGTAGCGCCCCCGAGGCGACGGTCAAGCCCCCCGCGGGAACCCGGTAGGCTGGTCACATGTCCGAACCGACCGGTGCCGCCCGCAGGCGCGGGCCCTTCAAGGTCGGGGACCAGGTACAGCTGACCGACCCCAAGGGCCGCCACTACACGTTCACGCTCGAAGCCGGAAAGAACTTCCACACCCACAAGGGTTCCTTCCCGCACGACGAACTGATCGGCGCTCCCGAGGGCAGCGTTGTCCGGACTACCGGCAACGTGGCCTATCTCGCGCTGCGCCCCCTGCTCCCCGACTACGTCCTCTCCATGCCCCGCGGGGCAGCCGTCGTCTACCCGAAGGACGCGGGGCAGATCCTCGCCTTCGCCGACATCTTCCCCGGCGCCCGCGTCGTGGAGGCCGGTGTCGGCTCCGGTTCGCTCAGCAGCTTCCTGCTGCGGGCCATCGGCGACCAGGGCATGCTGCACTCCTACGAGCGCCGCGAGGACTTCGCCGACATCGCCCGGCAGAACGTGGAGCGCTACTTCGGCGGCCCGCACCCCGCCTGGCAGCTCACCGTCGGCGACCTCCAGGACAACCTGTCCGACACCGACGTGGACCGCGTCATCCTCGACATGCTCGCCCCCTGGGAGTGCCTGGAGGCCGTCTCCAAGGCGCTCGTCCCGGGCGGCATCCTGTGCTGCTACGTGGCCACCACCACCCAGCTCGCCCGGACCGTGGAATCCATCCGGGAGATCGGCTGCTTCAACGAGCCGACCGCCTGGGAGACCATGATCCGCAACTGGCACATCGAGGGCCTGGCCGTCCGCCCGGACCACCGGATGATCGGCCACACCGGCTTCCTGCTCACCGCCCGCCGCCTCGCGGACGGCGTCGAGCCGCCCATGCGCCGCCGCCGCCCCGCCAAGGGCGCCTACGGCGAGGACTACGCCGGCCCCAACGCCGACGGCGGCGCCGGCCGCTGACCGGCCCGCACCCACCGCAACGCGAGGGCGCCGTGCCCGAGTTCCCCGACCACGACGGGAACTCGGGCACGGCGCCCGTCCGTTGACCCGGTAGCGGCCGGGAGCCTCCCGCGCGGACCCCGCCGTTCCCCCGCACTGTGACGTGTGGCACGATGCAGCCCATCCCACCGGCACCGCCCTCGCAGGAGACGCTCCTCGTGCAGCAATCCGCCGTCCCGGAACTCGCGCACACCCGGACCCGGCCCATCCACTGGGTCGCCACCGCCGCGGCCCTCGCGGGCGTCGTGGCCCTCTCCTCGGTCGTCCGGCCCGAACCGGCCACGGCCGTCCAGCCCGCCCCCGGTTCCCACGGCAGGCCCGCCGCCGCGCCGCCGAGCACCACCGGCGTCGACTTCCCCCTGGACTGCGGTCCGGTGAAAGCCGTGGTCGCCAAGAGGGCCACCGGCGACCTGGACGGCGACGACAGGCCGGAAACCGTCGCCGTCGTCCACTGCGACGCCCCCATGGGCACCCCGCCCGACGGGGTCTACGTCCTCACCCGCGGCGCCGACGGCCGCACCGCGCGCGTGGTCGCCACCCTGGTCCGGCCCGAGGAGCGGCTCACCGTGACCGGATTCGGCATACACGCGGGCGACGTCTCGGCCACCCTGCTCGGCTACTCCTCGGACGCCGTGCCCAGTTGCTGTCCCGACACCCGCACCCCGGCCACCTGGCGGTGGAACGGGAACGCCTTCGTCCGCTCCACCCCCGCCGGGGCACACAGCGTCTGAACCGGACTCACTCCGCGTCGGGGCCGTACACCTCGACCTTGTCCGAAACCCGGCGGACGTGGATGCACTCGCCGGGACACTCCTTCGCCGAGTCCACCACGTCCGTCAGCAGCGGCAGCGGCACCGGCACGGTCGCCCCCGGGGACTGGAGCAGTTCGTCGTCCGCGCCCTTCACATACGCGAGCCCGTCGATGTCCAGCTCGAACACCTCCGGGGCGTACTGGGCGCAGATCCCGTCGCCGGTACACAGGTCCTGGTCGATCCAGACCTCCAGCGCCTCGCCGCCCGGGGCCTCCTGCTGCACGGTCATCTCTCCTGCCTTCGGTTCGCCGGGCGTCCCGGCGCCCCGAGGGCCGGCCGGGTCCGCACCAGCGGTCGTTGAACACCCCCGACCCTACCTCCGGCCGCTTCCCGGCCACGGGGCACCGTCCGGGGTTTCCGGCGCGGCCCGCCCGGGTACCAGCGCCGGACCGGGGGAGGGAAGCACCGGTGGCCGGACCGATCGTCCCCAGCCACCACGGCAGTCACACCGTCCGCCTGAACCGTCGCTCTACGTGATGATCGTACGAGCGCATTGTGTGCTGCCCTTCTCCCGGTCGAACAGCCCCGTACGGACAACTCCGGCCAGTCGCGAAGGGTTTCGACCACAGCATGGATGGAACAAGCTGCTTTCCCTTCACGTTGAGTGGGTATCCCCTCCGTGCGAGGGAGTGTGCAGCGGGTGACCGACGACACACCTTGACAGTCTTTGTGATCTAGGGGTTTCAATCGACACCCACCCAGGTAGGGTCTGGAAGCGTCCAGCTCCCCTTGGAGGAGGTGAGGACCGTGGCAGCCCACGACGACGACATGAACCGCGGCATCCGCCCGGGACGCGGGTCCGACGACCCGGCCGGGCAGATTGCCTACCTTGAGCAGGAGATCGCCGTCCTGCGCCGCAAGCTCGCCGACTCTCCGCGTCACACGAGGATTCTCGAAGAGCGGATCGTCGAGCTGCAGACCAACCTGGCCGGCGTGTCCGCCCAGAACGAGCGGCTGGCCAACACCCTGCGCGAGGCCCGCGACCAGATCGTGGCCCTCAAGGAGGAGGTCGACCGGCTCGCCCAGCCGCCGGCCGGCTTCGGTGTCTTCCTGCAAGCCAACGAGGACGGCACCGCCGACATCTTCACCGGCGGCCGCAAACTCCGGGTGAACGTCAGCCCCAGCGTCGAACTCGACGAGCTGAGGCGCGGCCAGGAGGTCATGCTCAACGAAGCGCTCAACGTGGTCGAGGCCATGGAGTTCGAGCGCGTCGGCGACATCGTCACCCTCAAGGAGATCCTGGAGGACGGCGAGCGCGCCCTCGTACTGGGCCACACCGACGAGGAGCGGGTGGTCCGGCTCGCCGAGCCCCTGCTCGGCACCACCATCCGCGCCGGTGACGCCCTCCTGCTCGAACCCCGCTCCGGCTACGTCTACGAGGTCGTACCCAAGAGCGAGGTCGAGGAACTGGTCCTCGAAGAGGTCCCGGACATCGGCTACGACCAGATCGGCGGCCTCGGCAACCAGATCGAGGCCATCCGCGACGCGGTCGAGCTGCCCTACCTCTACCCCGACCTGTTCAAGGAGCACGAGCTGCGCCCGCCCAAGGGCGTCCTGCTCTACGGCCCGCCCGGCTGCGGCAAGACCCTGATCGCCAAGGCCGTCGCGAACTCGCTCGCCAAGAAGGTCGCCGAGGTCACCGGCCAGGCCGCCGGCAAGAGCTTCTTCCTGAACATCAAGGGCCCCGAGCTGCTCAACAAGTACGTCGGCGAGACCGAGCGGCAGATCCGCCTGGTCTTCCAGCGGGCCCGCGAGAAGGCCAGCGAGGGAACCCCCGTCATCGTCTTCTTCGACGAGATGGAATCCCTCTTCCGCACCCGCGGCTCCGGCGTCAGCTCGGACGTGGAGAACACCATCGTCCCCCAGCTGCTCGCCGAGATCGACGGTGTCGAGGGCCTGCAGAACGTGGTCGTCATCGGCGCCTCCAACCGCGAGGACATGATCGACCCCGCCATCCTGCGCCCCGGCCGGCTCGACGTGAAGATCAAGATCGAGCGTCCCGACGCCGAGGCCGCGAAGGACATCTTCGGCAAGTACCTCACCGAGCGCCTCCCGCTGCACGCCGACGACCTCGCCGAACACGGCGGGGACAAGGCCGCCACGGTCCAGGGCATGATCCAGACCGCGGTCGAGCAGATGTACGCCGAATCCGAGGAGAACCGCTTCCTGGAGGTCACCTACGCCAACGGCGACAAGGAAGTCCTCTACTTCAAGGACTTCAACTCCGGCGCCATGATCGAGAACATCGTGGGCCGCGCCAAGAAGATGGCGATCAAGGACTTCCTGGAAAAGAGCCAGAAGGGCCTCCGCGTCTCCCACCTCCTCCAGGCCTGCGTGGACGAGTTCAAGGAGAACGAGGACCTGCCCAACACCACCAACCCGGACGACTGGGCCCGCATCTCCGGAAAGAAGGGCGAACGGATCGTGTACATCCGTACCCTCATCACCGGAAAGCAGGGCGCGGACACCGGACGCTCCATCGACACGGTGGCCAACACCGGTCAGTACCTGTAACGGCAGGGCGGCTGCGGGTGCCCTCGGCGGGTACCCGCAGCCGCCTGTTTTTCCGGCCACGACCGGAGCAGCCAATGACGCAAATGATCTCCCCACCAGCGCAAAGGCGTTCTAGGCTCGTTCCTACCGCCGAGTCGCGCCGTGCGGGGACGGGCACCGCACACGCACCGGAGCGCCAGCGCACTTGAGCGGCGCCCACGACCGAGGGTGCCGCCGGGCAAGGAGGGCCGCATGACCGTACGGCGAGTAATGGGCATCGAGACGGAGTACGGGATCTCCGTCCCCGGCCACCCCAACGCCAATGCCATGCTCACCTCGTCCCAGATCGTCAACGCCTACGCGGCGGCGATGCACCGGGCCCGCAGGGCCCGCTGGGACTTCGAGGAGGAGAACCCGCTGCGGGACGCACGAGGCTTCGATCTCGCCCGGGAGACCGCCGACGCCAGCCAGCTCACCGACGAGGACATCGGCCTGGCCAATGTGATCCTCACCAACGGCGCGCGCCTGTACGTCGACCACGCCCACCCCGAGTACAGCGCCCCCGAGGTCACCAACCCCCGCGACGCCGTCCTGTGGGACAAGGCCGGCGAGCGGATCATGGCCGAGGCCGCCGAGCGGGCCGCACAGCTCCCCGGCGCCCAGCCGATCCACCTCTACAAGAACAACACCGACAACAAGGGCGCCTCCTACGGCACGCACGAGAACTACCTGATGAAGCGGGAGACCCCCTTCTCGGACATCGTGCGCCACCTCACGCCCTTCTTCGTCTCCCGCCAGGTCTTCGCCGGCGCCGGCCGCGTCGGCATCGGCCAGGACGGCCACGAGCACGGCTTCCAGCTCAGTCAGCGCGCGGACTACTTCGAGGTCGAGGTCGGCCTGGAGACCACCCTCAAGCGCCCCATCATCAACACCCGCGACGAGCCGCACGCGGATGCCGAGAAGTACCGCCGGCTCCATGTGATCATCGGCGACGCGAACCTGTCCGAGATCTCGACCTACCTCAAGCTGGGCACCACCGCGCTGGTCCTGTCCATGATCGAGGACGGCTTCATCGCCGTGGACCTCGCCGTCGACCAGCCCGTGCGCACTCTGCACCAGGTCTCGCACGATCCGTCGCTCAAGCGCCTGGTCACCCTGCGCAGCGGGCGCACCCTCACCGCGGTCCAGTTGCAGATGGAGTACTTCGAGCTGGCCCGCAAGTACGTCGAGGAGCGCTACGGCGCCGACGCCGACGACCAGACCAAGGACGTCCTCAGCCGCTGGGAGGACACCCTGACGCGGCTGGAGAACGACCCCATGAGCCTGGCCGGCGAGCTGGACTGGGTCGCCAAGCGCGAGCTGATGGAGGGCTACCGCCGCCGCGACGACCTCGACTGGGACGCCGCCCGGCTGCACCTGGTCGACCTCCAGTACGCCGACGTACGCCCCGAGAAGGGCCTGTACAACCGTCTGGTGGCCCGCGGACGCATCAAGCGCCTCCTGGACGAGTCCGAGGTCGACAGGGCCCGCACGAAGCCGCCGGAGGACACGCGGGCGTACTTCCGCGGGCGCTGCCTGGAGCAGTACGCCGACGACGTCGCGGCGGCGTCCTGGGACTCGGTCATCTTCGACCTCCCGGGCCGCGACTCCCTCCAGCGCGTCCCAACCCTGGAGCCGCTACGCGGAACGCGAAATCACGTCAAGGAACTCCTGGACCGCTGCCGCACGGCGGATGACCTGGTCAGGGTGCTGTCCGGCGGCTGAGCACGGTCAGCGGGTCCTCGGACCGCTCCGGGCGGACGGGGTGGAAACCCCACCGCCCGGGAATCATCGAGGTGGGCCCCGCACGTTGTGGAAACTGCGGGGCCGATGTCGGACCCGGGCTATAGGGTCTGATCATCACCGATCGGCAGGCGAACTGAGCGGGGTGAGGTTATGGCGACCAAGGACACCGGCGGCGGCCAGCAGAAGGCCACCCGGTCCACCGAGGAGGTCGAGGAGCAGGCGCAGGACGCGCAGGCTTCGGACGACCTGAAGGAACGGCACGAGAAGCTGTCGGACGACGTGGACTCCGTGCTGGACGAGATCGACGACGTACTCGAGGAAAACGCAGAGGACTTCGTTCGAAGCTTCGTTCAGAAGGGTGGCCAGTAGGTTTCGCCTTCAAATCGAAGGAGTCGGGCGGGGAGACGGTTGTCAACCGAAGAAGGCGTGAAGCGCTGCTCGCGGTGCAAGCAGCACAGGCCGCGAGCAGCGTTCGCGCGAAACAAGGCGATGGGCGACGGGCTGCAGGCGTATTGCCGCGAGTGCGCGGCTACCTATCACCGGCAACGGCAGGTGGCCAAGGGACGCAATGTCCGTCCGAAGGTGAAGGTACCCCCGGGGCACAAGTACCGCCGCACGTGTGGCGAGATCAAGCCGCACAGCGAGTGGACGAGGAACCGCAGCGCCTCCGACGGCTTGGCGACTCTCTGCAAGACATGCAAGGCGGCGAAAGGGCGCGAACGCCATCTGCAGCGCAACTACGGCCTGACCGAGGCTGAGCGTGACGCGATGATCGCTGCCCAGCGAGGCTTGTGTGCGATCTGCCTGGACGCCCCGCCCGTGCATGTGGATCACTGCCACAGGACGGGTAGGGTCCGTGGCGTACTGTGCTTCAACTGCAATTCGGCCATCGGCAAGTTGCGGGATGATCCCGATGTCGGCCGTCGTGCTGTTGCATACCTGGAAGGAAACCTGTGGAAGCCAACACTCGTAGCACCGGGCGTCTACCAGCTGCCTTCCTGACGCCAGGATCCTCCTCGTTCATGGACTTCCTCGCCGAGCACCAGCCCGAGCTGCTGCCCGGCAACCGTCAGCTGCCGCCCACCCAGGGCGTGATCGAGGCGCCGCACGGAACGACCATCGTGGCCGTGACGTTCCCCGGCGGGGTCGTCCTCGCCGGCGACCGCCGGGCCACGATGGGCAACGTGATCGCCCAGCGGGACATCGAGAAGGTGTTCCCGGCCGACGAGTACTCCGCGGTCGGCATCGCCGGCACCGCCGGCCTGGCCGTGGAGATGGTCAAGCTCTTCCAGCTGGAACTGGAGCACTTCGAGAAGGTCGAGGGCGCCCAGCTGTCGCTGGAGGGCAAGGCGAACCGGCTGTCGACCATGATCCGTTCCAACCTCGGCATGGCCATGCAGGGCCTGGCCGTGGTCCCCCTGTTCGCGGGGTACGACCTGGACCGCGAGAAGGGGCGCATCTTCTCCTACGACGTCACGGGCGGCCGCTCCGAGGAGCACAACTTCGCGGCGACGGGCTCCGGCTCGATCTTCGCCCGCGGTGCGATGAAGAAGCTGTTCCGGGACGACCTGACCGAGGAACAGGCCACCACACTGGTGGTGCAGGCCCTCTATGACGCGGCCGACGACGACTCGGCGACCGGTGGTCCCGACGTCGCCCGCCGGATCTACCCGATCATCACCGTGATCACCGAGGACGGATTCCGCCGGCTCACCGAGGAGGAGGCGTCGGAGCTGTCCCGCGCGGTGCTCCAGAAGCGCCTGGAGGAGCCCGACGGCCCCAAGGCCGCCCTGCTCTGAGCGCGGGCCCGGTTCTTATCAAGGTGATCCAGTGACCATGACAGAAAGGGACGGATAACCGGTGTCGACGCCGTTCTATGTCTCACCTCAGCAGGCCATGGCCGACCGGGCGGAGTACGCCCGCAAGGGCATCGCCCGTGGCCGCAGCCTGGTCGTGCTGCAGTACGCCGACGGCATCGTGTTCGTCGGTGAGAACCCGTCCCGCGCGCTGCACAAGTTCAGCGAGATCTACGACCGGATCGGCTTCGCCGCGGCCGGCAAGTACAACGAGTACGAGAACCTGCGCATCGGCGGCGTCCGCTACGCCGACCTGCGCGGTTACACCTACGACCGCGACGACGTCACCGCGCGCGGCCTGGCCAACGTCTACGCGCAGACGCTGGGCACGATCTTCTCCTCGGCGGCCGAGAAGCCCTACGAGGTGGAGCTGGTGGTGGCCGAGGTCGGGGAGACCCCGGAGGGCGACCAGATCTACCGGCTGCCGCACGACGGCTCCATCGTGGACGAGCACGGCTCGGTCGCGGTGGGCGGCAACGCGGAGCAGATCAGCGGCTTCCTGGACCAGCGCCACCGCGACGGCATGAGCCTGGCGGAGGCGCTGAAGCTGGCGGTGCAGGCGCTGTCCCGGGACACCAACGGCAGTGAGCGGGAGATCCCCGCGGAGCGGCTGGAGGTGGCGGTGCTGGACCGTACGCGCCCGCAGAAGCGGAAGTTCAAGCGGATCGTCGGCCGGCAGCTGGACCGGCTGCTGGCGGCGGACGGCGCGAGCACGGAGGCGGAGAGCTCCGCGGAGGACGGTTCCGAGGAGCAGTGAGCCGCCCGTGGCGCACACGGCGGGACGCCCCGGCCTTCGCGGCCGGGGCGTCCGGCGTTCCTAGGGCGTGCGTGGCGGGGCCGTGGAGCCCCGGACGACGAGCTGGACGGGGATGTCCCCGCTCGTCGGCCTGTCGCCCTCCAGGACGGCCAGCAGGGCCCGCATGCCGTGTTCGCCGAACAGTTCGGCGTCCAGTCGTACCGTCGTCAGCTCGGGGTCGATGGCGGTGGCCAGGGCCAGGTCGTCGAGGCCGGTGACGGAGATGTCGTCGGGGATGCGCAGGCCGCGGCGGCGCAGGGCCTTGTAGGCGCCGGCGGCGAGTTTGTCGTCGTCGCAGACGATGGCGGTGGGCCGGGGCCCGGGTGCGGTGAGGGCGGCCTCGGTGGCGGTGAGCGCGCCGTCGATGGAGATCGGGGCGCGGGCGGTGCGGATCTCGGTGCCGGGGACGGCGGCCATGCGGGCGGCCAGTTCCCGCGCGCGGATCTCGAAGGTCCAGGACGGGACGTCGGCGGCCAGGTGGAGCACCCGGCGGTGGCCGAGGCCGAGGAGGTGTTCGGCGACCTGGCGTACGCCGTCGGCGATGTCGAGGTTGACGGTGGCGGCGCCGAGGCTGCCCTCGGGATCGCTGTCCAGCATGACGAGCGGGAGCTGGTCGCCGCGGATGTCGGTGAGGGCGTCGGCGGCCATGGAGGAGGCGATGACGCCGTCCAGGGCGGCCTGCGCGGAGGCGAAGGGGTCGCGGGCGGGACCGATGCCTTCGGGGGAGGGGTAGAGGACGACGCCGAAGCCGTGCTCGGCGGCGACCCGGGCGGCGCCGGTGTAGACGCCGGCGAAGAATTCGGTGGTCAGGGCGGGGACGACGAGCAGGACCGTGCGGGTGCGGCCGAGGCGGAGGTTGCGGGCGGCGAGATTGGGCCGGTAGCCGAGGTCGCGGGCGGCCTGGCGGACGCGTTCGGCGGTGGGCTCGGAGACCCGGCCGCGCCATTTGTCGCCCAGCACGAGGGAGACGGCCGCCTGGGAGACCCCGGCCGCGTGGGCGACGTCCCGGCTGGTCGGGCGCGTGCTGCTGCGTGCCACGGTGGACGTGCTCCTTCATGTGGACGTGCTGATCACGTTGGACGTGTGAACAGCGCACATGGTACGTATGAGGGGCGGCGTTATACGTAAAACTTGGAGGCGGGCATGGCCACGGGGTACCTGGAGATCCTCCGGGCGAGACACGCGCTCCGGCTGCTCGCCGGCACTTTGGTGGGCCGGCTGCCGAACGCGACCGCGGCCATCGCGCTGGTGCTCTTCGTCCGCGCCGGCGGCGGCACCTACAGCCTGGCCGGCGCCCTCGCGGCCGTGTACGGCGTGGCCAACGCCGTCGGCCAGCCGGTGCTGGGCCGGCTCGTGGACCTCTACGGCCAGCCGCGCGTCCAGCTGCCCGCGGCCGTCCTGGCGGCGCTGGCCATGTCGGTCTTCGCCTTCTGCGGCACCGACCCGCTGCCGCTGGCCTACGCGGCCGTCGCGGTGTCCGGTCTGTTCGCGCCGCCGCTGGAGGGCGGTCTGCGCGCCCTGTGGCCGTCCGTGCTGCGCCGCGAGGAGCAGGTGCACACCGCGTACGCCATGGACGCGATCGCGCAGGAGGTCATGTTCACCGTCGGCCCGCTGCTGGTGACCCTGTGCGTGTCGGTGTGGGACGAGCGGGCCGCCCTGCTCGTGCTGAACGTGCTGGGTGTGCTCGGGGCCCTGTCCGTGGTCGTCTCGCCGCCCTCGCGTGCCTGGCGCTCGGCCCCGCGCGAGGCGCACTGGCTGGGCGCGCTGCGCTCGCCGGGCCTGCTGGCACTGCTCGCCGCGTTCCTGTTCATCGGCATCGCGCTGGGCTCGATCACGGTCGCGGCGGTGTCGTACGCCGACGGTCACGGCGGCGACGCGGTCTACGGCTGGCTGATGGCCGGGCTGGGCCTGGGCGCGCTGGCCGGCGGCACCGTCTACGGCGCCCGTCAATGGGCGGGTTCGCCCGAGCGGCGACTGAGGGGCCTGGTGGCCTTGCTGGCGGTGTGTTACCTGCCGCTCACGCTGACGCCGGGCACGGTGTGGATGGTGCTGCTCAGCGTGGTCTCCGGGGTCTTCCTGGCGCCCTGCATAGCCTGCGCGTTCATCATCGTGGACCGGCACGCGCCGAGGGGGACGGTCACCGAGGCGTTCTCCTGGCTCGTGACGACGTTCACCGTGGGCGCGTCGGTGGGAACGGGCCTGGCGGGGCCGGTGGTACAGACCGGCGGCACCGTGTGGGGCTTCGGCCTGCCGAGCGTGGCCGGGGCGGTGTCGTTGCTGGTCCTGCTCGCCACCGGAGGGGTCCTCGCAGCTCCCGTGCGCGGCGGTGTCGTTGCGGCTTCATCGGAAAATGATCCAAATCGTGCCCCCGAACCCCGTTTCAGCCCGGGGGATCGGGCGTAATGTTCCCTCATGGACCGCCGCATTTTCGGGCTGGAGAACGAGTACGGCGTCACGTGCACGTTCAGGGGACAGCGGCGCCTGTCTCCTGACGAGGTGGCGCGGTACCTCTTCCGCCGTGTCGTGTCATGGGGCCGCAGCAGCAATGTCTTTCTGCGAAACGGCGCCCGGCTCTATCTCGACGTGGGCTCACATCCGGAATACGCGACCCCCGAATGTGACAACGTGACCGAACTGGTCACCCACGACAAGGCCGGCGAGCGCATTCTCGAAGGACTCCTGGTGGACGCGGAACGACGCCTGCACGAGGAGGGAATCGCGGGCGACGTCTACCTCTTCAAGAACAACACCGACTCGGCGGGCAACTCCTACGGCTGCCACGAGAACTACCTGGTGGCCCGGCACGGGGAGTTCTCCCGGCTCGCGGACATCCTCATCCCCTTCCTCGTCACCCGGCAGCTGCTGTGCGGCGCCGGAAAGGTACTGCAGACCCCGCGCGGTGCCGTCTACTGCGTCAGCCAGCGCGCGGAGCACATCTGGGAGGGCGTCTCCTCGGCGACGACCCGCTCCCGGCCCATCATCAACACCCGCGACGAACCGCACGCGGACGCCGAGCGCTACCGCCGGCTGCACGTCATCGTCGGCGACTCGAACATGTCCGAGACGACGATGCTGCTGAAGGTCGGCGCCACCGACCTGGTGCTGCGCATGATCGAGGCGGGCACGGTGATGCGCGACCTCACCCTGGAGAACCCGATCCGGGCGATCCGCGAGGTCAGCCACGACATCACCGGCCGGCGCAAGGTGCGCCTGGCCAGCGGCCGGGAGGCCTCCGCGCTGGAGGTGCAGCGCGAGTACTTCGACAAGGCGCTGGACTTCTGCGACCGCCGGGGCATCCGCACCGGCACCGTCGCGCAGGTCCTGGAGCTGTGGGGCCGCACGCTGGAGGCCATCGAGACCGAGGAGCTGGACCGCGTCGAGACCGAGATCGACTGGGTCATGAAGTACAAGCTCATCGAGCGGTACCGGGCCAAGCACAACATGACGATGTCGCATCCGCGGGTCGCCCAGATAGACCTCGCCTACCACGACATCCACCGCCGTCGGGGCCTGTACTACCTGCTGGAGAAGAAGGGCCAAGCCGCCCGGATCTGCAACGACTTGAAGATCTTCGAGGGCAAGTCGGTTCCCCCGCAGACCACTCGGGCCCGGCTGCGCGGCGATTTCATCCGGCGGGCGCAGGAACAGCGCCGGGATTTCACGGTCGACTGGGTGCACCTGAAGCTCAACGACCAGGCACAGCGCACCGTTCTGTGCAAGGACCCGTTCCGCGCGGTGGACGACCGCGTGGAGAAACTGATCGCCGGTATGTAGCGGCGACCGGGCGGACCGTCCGCCCGCCCGCGACATGCGGGAACGCGACACGGGCGCCGTACGTTTTCCGTACGGCGCCCGTCCCGGGTCGTAGAGTTGCGCGCACGCCATCCGCTGGACCGATCGATTACGAGGCTCTTCCGTGCGCCGACGCTCGCTTCTCCTCGCCGCCGTACCCGCAGGACTGGTCACGCTCGCCGGGTGCGGTGACGGCTCGTCCGACTCCAGCGGCGCCGAGGCCTCGCCGTCGGCGTCCGCCTCGCCCCCGCCCAAGATCGTCGACGGGCCGCTGCCGGCCATCACGGCGGGCAAGAAATTCGGCGAGAAGCCGACGGTCGCCAAGGGGCCGGGCACCCCGTCGAAGAACCTCGCGGTCCGCACGGTGATCGCGGGCGGCGGACGGCCGGTCGCGGAGAACGAGTTCATCCGGGCGGACTACCTCGGGCAGATCTGGGACACCGGCAAGGTCTTCGACAACTCCTACGACCGCAAGCGTCCGCTGGTCATGCAGCTCGCCCAGGGCAGCATCATCGACGGCTGGCGGTACGCCCTGCAGGGCAAGAGGACCGGCAGCAGGGTCGAGATCGCCGTCCCGCCCGCCTTGGGCTACGGCGCGGGCGGCAACCCGCAGGCGGGCATCAAGGGCACCGACACCCTGGTCTTCGTCATCGACCTGATCGAGTCCTTCAACTCCAGGAGCTCCGCCAAGGGCACCCCGGTCCCGCAGACCGACGCCGCCCTGCCCGAGGTGGGCACCGGCACCGACGGCAAGCCGCCGAAGGTCACCATCCCGTCGGCGGCCCCGCCGAAGAAGCTCGTGTCGCGGTACGTCCTGGAGGGCGACGGCCCCGCGCTGAAGGCCGACCAGACGGTGCTGTGCCAGTTCCAGGGCCTGGTCTGGGACGGCGGCAAGACGTTCGAGCGGACGTACGGCTCCGGGCGGCTCAGCCAGTTCTCGCTGAAGCAGATGCAGGAGGTCGTCAAGGGTCTGGCCCAGGGCCTGACCGGCAAGAAGGTGGGCAGCCGGGTCCTGATCGTCGTCCCGCCCGAGCTGGGCTACGGCGACAACCCGCCGAGCGGCGGGGCGATCAAGAAGGGGTCTACCCTGGTGTTCACGGTGGACATCCTCGCGGCGATGTAGCAGCGGGGCCCGTGGTGGGCGGGGGACCGGCGGGGTGAAAGACTGTCCGGGATTCATGCCGTAGACAAGCAGGAGCCTTTGACGTGAACATCGACAAGCCCGAGATCGACTTCCCGGAGGGCGCGCCCCCGGCCGACCTTGAGATCAAGGACATCTGGGAGGGCGACGGGCCGGTCGCGCAGGCGGGCCAGACGGTCACCGTCCACTACGTGGGCGTCGCCTTCAGCACCGGCGAGGAGTTCGACGCGAGCTGGAACCGCAACGCCCCGTTCCGCTTCCCGCTGGGCGCCGGCCGCGTCATCGCGGGCTGGGACCGTGGCGTGCAGGGCATGAAGGTCGGCGGCCGCCGCCAGCTGACCATACCGGCCCACCTCGCCTACGGCGACCAGAGCCCGACCCCGGCGATCAAGCCCGGTGAGACCCTCATCTTCGTGGTGGACCTGCTCGCCGTCTGATCCGCGCCGGGGCGTCCCGGCCGCGGTCACCTGGGGCCCATGCCCGGCCGGGCATGGGCCCTCGGCTTTTGCCGACGCCCCGCGGAGCGGTACGGTCATCGGTCGGAAGCACCATAGGGAAGGCGAAGGGCGTCGATGGCCATTGCCAAGGCCGAGCGGCTGATGAACCTCGCGCTGTGTCTGCTCGGCGCACGCCGGCCGCTCAGCAAGCGTGAGCTGCGCGAGTCCATCGAGGCCTACATGGAGGCGGGCTCCGACGACTCCTTCAACCGCATGTTCGAGCGGGACAAGGACGACCTGCGCGAGCTGGGCCTGGTCATCGAGACCGTCGAGAACCTGGACGGCGAGGTCGGCTATCTCGCCCGCCGCGACAGCAACCGCCTGCCCCCCATCACCCTGGACGCCGAGGAGGCCGCCGCCCTCGGTCTAGCCGCCAAGGTCTGGCAGCAGGCCCGGCTGGCCGGCGCGGCCAGCGGCGCCCTGCAGAAGCTGCGCGCCGCGGGCCTGCCCGAGGACGTCGACCCGTACGGCGCGCACAGCGCGCTGGAGCCGCGCATCCCGGTGCACGAGGCCGCCTTCGAGCCGCTGATGCTGGCCTGCCGGGACCGCCGCCCGGTGCTCTTCGACTACCGCAAGGCCACCGCCGCCCGCCCCGAGCCCCGGCACGTCGAACCCTGGGCGCTGGAGTGCTGGCGCGGCCACTGGTACCTGGCCGGTTTCGACCGGGACCGGGGCGCCGAGCGCGTCTTCCGGCTGTCCCGGATCACCGGCAAGGTCCGCTCCCGCGGTACGGGCTTCACCGCGCCGGTGCCGGACGTCGTCACCGTGCGCGAGACCGTCGCGAGCTGGGCCGGCGAGATCGCCGACCGCTCGGCGCTGATCCGGCTGCGTTCCGGCGCCGGTTACCCCCTTCGGGCGAAGGCCGTCGGGGTCCGGGAACTGGCTGACGGCTGGGACGAGTTGGAGATCCCGTACGGGCACGGACTGGACGCCTGGCTGGTGGAGTTCGGACCGGACGTGGTGGTCCTGGAGCCGGCCGAGCTGCGGGCCGACGTGGTGGACCGGCTGCGCGCCGTGGCCAAGGGCTGAGGGGGAGCGGGACAGTGGCAGGCAAACCGGCCAGGACCGGCAACGCGATCGACCAGACCCGGCGGATGCTCTCCCTGGTGACGTATCTGCGTGAGCGTCCCGGCGCCCGGATCGCCGATGTCGCGCGCGCTTTCGGCATCAGCGAGGACGAGCTGGTCGCCGACCTCGATGTGCTGCCCATGTGCGGCACCAGCTTCCGCGGCGGCGATCTGCTGGACATCGACACCGACGGCGAGCGCATCTGGTGGCACAATCCGGCCGCCCGGCTTGGGCCGGTGTTCGCTTGCCCCGAGGGAGGCGA
>NZ_JACBWZ010000710.1 GCF_013870595.1 Streptomyces sp. WELS2
GGGCCCACCGCGGACTGCCCGTCCGGCGCCGGAGCCCGCGCCGGGCGCTGCGGGCCGCGCTCGGCGCCGGCGGACGCGAGTACGGTCTGCGCGTCGGCCTCTGCTTCGGCGCCAGTGCGGCCATCGCCCAGGTCCTGCACCACACCCGCTGGTACGGACCGCACGCGCACTGGTACTGGCTGCCCGCCACCGCCGTCTTCCTCGTCAAGCCCGACCTCGGCCCGCTCGCCTCCCGGGTGCTGTGCCGGGCCGCGGGCACCGTCCTCGGCGCCCTGGTCTTCGCCGGGCTCGCCGCGCTGCTGCCCCGCCCGGCCGGACTGATCGCGCTGGTGGCGGTGTGCGGCGCGCTCATACCGGTCGCCACCCGGCACTTCGCCGCGCTCACCGCCGTCGCGACCGTCCTCGTCCTCGCCCTGGTCATGGCCGGTGGCGAACCGCAGGCCTCGGCCGGCCGGATCGGCGAGACCCTGCTGGCCTGCGCGCTCGTGCTGGTCGTGGGGCACCTGCCGATGCCGGGGGAGCGGGGCGGCGGGGTACGCGACCGGCTCGCGGCGGCCGGGGGCGCGGCACACGCCTACCTGCTGCACGTCCTCGGCCCGCCCGGCCACGAGGCCGCCACCGGGTCCGGTGACCGCGCCGGGCGACGGGGGCGGCGGGGAGAGCCCGGTGACGGTGCCGAGCCGGGCTTGTCGTCAGAAGAGTCCGGTGACCGTGCGGGGCGGTGGACGACGGGTGAGGTGCCTGGTGACCGTGCCGGGCGGCGGACGACGGGCGAGGGGGCCGATGACCGTGCCGAGCGGTGGGCGTTGCGCCGGGAGGCCTACCGGACCCTCGCCGAGGCCCGGACCGCCATCTCGCTCGCCGCCGCGGAACTGCCCGCCCTGGCCCGGCACACGGAGGGCACGGACGCCGTCGCCGAGGCGCTGGAACGGCTCGTGGACACCACGACGGCCTGCGCCGTGCACCTCGACGACACCGGGCGGCTCACCCCCCGGCACCTCCGGCGGCTGCGCGAGGCGCTGGAGGAGCTGGAGCGGCTGGAGCGACGGGGCCTACGGGTACCGCTGCCCGTCGCGGCGTAGCCGTACCGAGCCGTCGTAGCCGTACCGAGCGTACGTTGGCCGCATGAGTGCCGTTGGGACCCAGGGCGACTCCTCCGCCGACCTCGTCGTCACCGGCTGCGACCTCACCGGCCCGCGCTCCCGGCCGGTCCACGACCTCGCCGTCACCCTGGCGCACAGCGCCCGCGCGGCCGACGTCCGTACGACGATCGTCGACGGCCGCGTCCTGAAGCGGGACCGGGTACTGCTCGCCCCCGACGTGGAAGACGTCGTACGGGAGTTGACGCGGCGGCTGCCCGCGCCGACCGCGCGCGGCCACGGACGGCGCGTCCAGGAGTACGACACCTGAGCCCGCCGCCCGGCGGAACACCGGTGGCACGGGAGCCCGTCGAGACTGGCCGAAAAACTCCCCCTTCGCCGCGATGAGTTCCGCGCGCGCCGGCGGTCACCACCACGGACGGACCGTCGGACAGGAGGGCTCATGTCGTTTCCGGAGATCGTCTCGCGTGAGCGGTGGCGCGCGGCGCGCGAGGAGTTGCGGCACAAGGAGGAGGCGGTCAGGCGGGCGCGCGAGGCCCTGGACGCCGAGCGCCGGAGGCTGCCCATGGTCGAGGTCGACCCGGAGTACGTCTTCGAGGGCGGCGACGGCAAGGCCACCCTCCTGGACCTCTTCGAGGGCCGGGCCCAGCTCGTCGTCCACCACTTCATGTTCGCGCCGGAGTGGGAGGCCGGCTGCCCGTGCTGCGCGGCCTTCCTGGACCAGGTCGGCCACCTCGCCCACCTGCGCGCCCGCAACACCTCCTTCGCGGCCGTCTCCCGGGCACCGTTCACCCGGATCCTGCCGTTCAAGGCGCGGATGGGCTGGGCGGTGCCCTGGTACTCCTCGGCGCACAACGACTTCAACCGCGACTTCGAGGCCACCGTCGAGGAGGACGGCGAACCGGTCGAACGCGCGGGCGTCAGCTGCTTCCTGCGCGACCACGACCGGGTCTTCCACACCTACTCGCTGTACGACGACGGGCTGGACGTGCTGGGCACCACCGCGGCCCTGCTCGACCTGACCGCGCTCGGCCGCAACCCCGCCGGCAGCGACCGGCTGCGGCTGCACGACGAGTACGACTACTGACCCGGGAGGCCGGCCGGCATACGGAACGTGCGGTTCGTGCCGGGTTCGTGCCGGAAGGTGAACGGATCCTCACGGTCCGCGCCGAACCGGTGTCGGCTAGGTCTCAGTACCGTCACCGGGCGAGGCGTTTCCCTCTCCAGGGCGTTGACTCCTTACACGTACGACGCTTCTGGAGGTCGAGATGGTGAACGGGCGAAGAGTGCTCGAACGCTTTCCCGCCGGTGGTCCGCGCGGCTCCTGGCCCGCGGAGGAGTTCGCGCACGCGCGACGGATGGAAGGCCTGCCCGCCGAGGTCGTCATGGACCTCGCGACGGACGCCTTCCTGGTGATCGTGCGTGGCACCGAACCGGCCGAGTGAGCCGGCCGGGCAGGGCATGAGGAGACGTACGGGGGCGTACGGGGTGTGAGGAGACGTACGGGGGAAGGGTGAGGCGTACGGGGGTGCGCGGGGGTACGTGGTGGGCATACGGGATGCGCGGGGGTACGTGGTGGGCGTGCGCGGCGTACGAGGGGCGTACGGGGTTACGCCGACGCCGCCCGCGACCAGTCCGGAGCCGTACCCGTCACCCGGCACAGCGCCAGGTACAGCGGGATCGGCGGGGTGTACGGGACCGTGCCCGCCGGGCGGTGGATCAGCCGGGCGGTGCCGGTGACCAGGGCGCCCGTGGTGTAGCGGGCCGGTGACGGCCAGGGCAGGGCGTAGTCGGAGTCCGACGGCACGATCCACCACCAACGGGAGCCGTCGGTGTACACACAGCCGACCCGCGGCAGCCGGGGTACGACGAGCGGGCCCAGGCGGTCGGGCACGGCCACCGCGTCCCAGCCGAGCGGCGCGGTCATGCCGTCCGGCAGCGACAGCGGCTGACCCGCGCCCTGGTCCGGGGCCGACCGCCGGCGTTGCATCCGGACGAGCGTGTCCAGGCCGAGGGCGCTGTCCAGCCCGGCACGGCCATCGGTACGGGCACCGGCACCGCTTCGGGAGCCGACACCGGCATGGGGGCTGGTACAGGGATGGGGGTCGGACCCGGCACCGGTGCCGGTGCCCCCGGTCCCGGTGTCCCCGGT
>NZ_JACBWZ010000711.1 GCF_013870595.1 Streptomyces sp. WELS2
GCGGGCCGTGCGGATCACACCGGTGGGCGAGCAGGTCCTGTCCGACCTGCTCGGCATCCCGCCCGGTGCGCTGCGGTGAGGGCCGGCGTCAGAACACCACGACCGCCCGGCCCCCCTTGCCCGCGAGCATGTTGTCGAAGGCCGCCGGGATGTCCTCCAGGGTGATGCGGTCGGTGACCAGGACGGAGAGGTCGAGGCGGCCCTGCCTGATGTGGTCCGCGAGGACGGGCACGTCCCGGGAGGGGTCCGTGTTGCCGTAGACGCAGCCCGACAGGGTGCGGCCCCAGTGGAAGAGCTCCAGGGCGTTGAAGGTGACCTGCTGGTCCTTGCCGCCGATGCCGACGACCGTGGTCCGGCCGCCCCGGCGGGTGGACTCCCAGGCCGCGCGGATGGAGACCGCGCGGCCCACGCACTCCACGGCCGCGTCGACGCCCTGCTTGCCGGTCAGGGCGCGGATCTCGCGGGGCGTGGTGTCGGAGGCGAGGACGTAGTCGGTGGCGCCGGCCGCGCGGGCCAGCTCCTCCTTGGCGGGCGAGACGTCGACGGCGATGATCCGGGACGCGCCCGCGATCCGGGCCGACTGGAGCGCGGCGAGCCCCACTCCGCCGACGCCGAACACGGCGACCGTCTCGCCGGGCCGGACCCCCGCCGAGTAGTGGACGGCGCCGTAACCGGTGAGCACCGCGCAGCCCAGCAGGGCGGCGTCGACGGGGTCCACCCCGTCCGGCACCGGCAGCACACAGGAGGCGGAGACCACCGTCTCCTCGGCGAACGCGGCCACGTTCAGGCCGGGGTGCAGCTCGGTGCCGTCGGCGGTGCGGGCGTAGACGTCGGCGGAGCCGTTGAGCGCGTTGGCGCACAGCCAGACCTCGCCGAGGGTGCAGGCGTGACAATGTCCGCAGGAAGGCGCCCAGTTGAGCACCACGGGGCTGCCGGGCGCGACATGGGTGACGCCCTCGCCGACGGCGATCACCGTGCCGGCGCCCTCGTGGCCGAGGACGGCCGGGACCGGCACCCGCATGGTGCCGTTGGACAGGGACAGGTCGGAGTGGCAGACGCCGGCGGCGGCGAGGCGGACCCGGACCTGTCCGGGGCCGGGGTCGGGCAGCTCGACGGCGGTGATCTCCAGCGGGGCACCGACGGCGGGCAGGACGGCGGCTCGTACGGCCATGGTCGCGGACTCCTCAGAACTGGAGGGACTTGGTCTGCAGGTACTCGGCGAGTCCGTGGCTGCCGAGTTCCCGGCCGACGCCGGACTGCTTGTAACCGCCGAAGGGCGCGAGGGGGTTGAACCGGCCGCCGTTGATGTCGACCTGCCCGGTGTCCATGCGGCGCGCGAAGGCCACCGCCTCGGCCTCCTCGGCGGCCCAGACCGCGCCCGCGAGGCCGTACACCGTGCCGTTGGCGATGCGCAGGGCGTCCTCCTCGTCCTCGTAGCGCAGGATGGTGAGGACCGGGCCGAAGATCTCCTCCTGGGCGATCGTCATCTCCGGGGTGACGTCGGCGAAGACGGTCGGGCTGACGAAGTAGCCGCGCTCGCGCGGGGCTTCGGGGCCGCCCGCCACCAGCCGGGCGCCCTCGGCGATGCCCTTCTCGATGTAACCGCGCACCCGCGCCTGCTGCCTGGCGCTGACCACCGGGCCGATCCGGTCGCCGTACTTGGCGGCGGCGGTGGCGGCCAGCTCGACGGCCTCGGCGTACTGGTCGCGATGGACCAGCATGCGGGTCCAGGCGCTGCACGTCTGGCCGGAGTTGGACATCACGTTGGCGACGCCGACGTTCACGGCGCGGGCGAGGTCGGCGCTGGGCAGGATGACGTTGGCCGACTTGCCGCCGAGCTCCAGGGCGACCTTCTTCACGGCCGCGCCGGCCACCGCGCCGATGTGCCGGCCGACCGCGGTGGAGCCGGTGAAGGAGACCAGGTCGACGCCGGGATGCTCGGCGAGGGCCTGCCCGGCGACCGGGCCGAGGCCGGTGACCAGGTTGAACACGCCCGCGGGCACGCCCGCCTCGTGCACCGCCTCGGCGAACAGCTGGGCGACGAGCGGGGTGTCCTCGGCGGGCTTGAGGACGACCGTGCAGCCGGCGGCGAGGGCCGGGGCGACCTTGGCGACGATCTGGTGGAGCGGGTAGTTCCACGGGGTGATCGCGCCGACCACGCCGATGGGCTCGTGCAGGACCGTGGAGTTGCCGACCTTCTCCTCGAAGGAGTGCGTCGCGGCCAGTTCGGCGAAGGAGGCGGCGACCGCGAGGGGCACGGCCGCGTGCACGGCCTCGGAGAACTTCGGCGGCGAGCCCAGCTCGGCGGTGACCGTCCCGGCGATCTCGTCCTTGCGCCCGTCCAGGGCCTGGTGCAGGGCGGCGAGGCGGGCGGCGCGCTCGGCCGGGGGTGTGGCGGCCGAGCCGGGCAGGGCGGTGCCCGCGGCCCGTACGGCGGTGTCGACGTCCAGCGCGCCGCCCGCCGGGACCTTGCCGATGACCTGCTCGTCGGCGGGGTTGACGACCTCGATCACCTCCCCGCTCGCGGCGGGGCGCCAGGCGCCGTCGATGTACAGGGCGTCATGTGCCTTCATGCTGTGTCCTCCCGGCGGGTCCACGTCGTCCGGCACACAAACTAGCGGTGATAGTTTTGTGGCGCCAGACATTCCCGGGCCATGGGCCCGCCGGGACATCATGGCCGACGGCCCGGCCGGCGCGGACGCCGAGTCCGCCGCACGGCCGGGCCGCCGCTTTCGCCGGATGCCGGTCACCGAGGCCGGCCGGCCGGGTGCCCGTCGCCGGCCGTGCCGGGTACGCCCCGCCGGTCACCTCGCCGCGGTCAGATGGGCGAAGACCACCACGTTGCTGGTGTAGCCGGTGCGCCGGCTGAACAGGCCGCCGCAGGTCATGATCCTCAGCTCCGGGCGCCCGGTCGCGCCGTAGACCTCCCGGTCCGGGAAGCCGGCCTTGTCGTAGACCTTCACCCGGTCCACGGAGTAGACGGCGGTGCGTCCGTCCGCCCGCCGCACCTCGACGGTCTTGCCGGGCTCGACCTGGGCGAGGCCCGCGAACACCGCGGGTCCGCTGCGGGTGTCGCGGTGGCCGACGGCGACCGCGGTGCCCGTCTCGCCCGGCGTGGGGCCGCCCTCGTACCAGCCGACCAGCCGGGGCTGGTCCACCGGCGGGGTCTCCAGCTCCCGTTCGGCGTTCAGGCGGAGCGGCACGACCGGGGCGTCGATCCCCAGGGAGGGCACGCGGAAGGAGGTC
>NZ_JACBWZ010000712.1 GCF_013870595.1 Streptomyces sp. WELS2
GGGAGCCGCTGAACGCCGTTGTCCTTTCCGGGAGTTCCCATGCCCCTCGGCTCGACGCGGCCCGCCCCGAGCCGGCCGTCCACCCGGCGTCCGGCGGGACGGCCCGGCCGCGTCCGCACGACGACAGAGAGAACAGAATGCCCCGCTTCAGCATCATCGTCCCGTCCCATGGGGTCGCCGGACGGCTGTCCCAGGCGCTGGACTCGGTCCTCGGCCAGTCCTTCGGCGACCTCGAGCTGATCCCGGTCTGCGACGCCCCCGACGCCCCGGCGGCCGAGGTCGCCGCCGGGTACGCGGGGCGGGACTCCCGGGTGACCGTCGTCCACTCGCCGCCGTCCGCCGGGCTGGGCGGGGCGCGCAACGCCGGGATGCGGGCGGCGACCGGCACCTACGTGCTGTTCCTGGACGGCGACGACCTGCTGCTGCCGGGGGCGCTGGCGGCGGTGGACGCCCGGCTGACCGAGGTCGCCGGGGTGGACGTGCTGTACTGCGAGCACGAGCGCGCCCCCTGGTGGGAGGGCGAGCCGGCGATCCCGGCCGGGTCGCTGCCGGCGAAGGCCCCGAGCGGCGCCTTCGCCCCCGCCGAGCTGCCCGGGCTGACCGGCGTCCCACTGCCCGCGTGGAGCGCCGCGTACCGCAGGTCCTTCCTCACCGAACGGGAACTCGCCTTCCCGGACGGGCACTTCACCGACCTGGGCTGGGGCGGGCTGGTGACCGTCTCGGCCGGCCGGATCGCGGTGCTGCGCCGGGCCCTCGTACGCCACCGCTCCCGCCGTCAGGGCAGCCGGCTGAACCTGCCCGGCCCGCACCAGCACACCCTGCTGGACCAGGTGGAGCGGGTGCTGACCCGGGCGGCCGAGGCGGGGCTGCCGGCCGAGCGGACCGGTCCGCTGTTCGACCAGGCGTTCGCGGCGGTGCTGAAGACGGCGTCCCGGCCGGAGCGGCTGCCCTCGGGACACCGGGCGTTCTTCCGCCGCGCGGCCCGGCTCTACCGGCAGCACCGGCCGGCCGGGCACCGGGTGCCGGACGGCAGCCTCGGGGTGCAGCACCGGCTGCTGGCGGCGGGCGCCTACGACGGGTTCCGCGCCCTGCGCGGCGCCAACCGGGCGGCCGGCGGCGCCGTCGCCCTGCTGCCGCGCCCGCGCGCCGCCCGCACCCGGCTGCGCTACGCCCGTGACCTGCGCCGCCCGCTCGATCCGGACCTCGCGGTGTACTGCGCGTACTGGGGGCGGGGGTACGCCTGCAACCCGGCGGCGATCCACGCCAAGGCCCGGGAGCTGGCCCCGCAGATCCGCTCGGTGTTCCTGGTCGAGGCCGGCCAGGAACACACCATGCCGGACGGCGTCGAGTACGCGGTGCTCGGTTCGCGCCGCTCCTGGGAGGTGCTGGCCCGGGCCACGTACCTGATCAACAACGCCAACTTCGCCGAGGGCGTGGTCAAGCGGCCGGGCAGCGTGCACCTGCAGACCCAGCACGGCACCCCGCTGAAGACGATGGGCGTGGACCAGTCGGTGTACCCGGTGGTGGCGGCGCGGTCCGGCAGCTTCACCAGGCTGCTGGGCCGGGTCGACCGCTGGGACTTCAACCTGTCGTCCAACCGCCACTCCACCCGGATGTGGGAACGCGCCTTCCCGGGCTCCTACGAACAGCTGGAGTACGGCTATCCGCGCAACGACGTCTACTACACGGCGGCCGCCCGTGACGTGGCCCGGATCCGCCGTGAGCTGGGCGTCCCGGAGGGCCGCACGGCCGTGCTGTACGCGCCGACCCACCGCGACCACCACACCGGCTTCGAGCCCGGCCTGGACCTGGAGGCGTTCTGCCGGGCCGCCGGGGAGGACGTCGTCGTGCTGCTGCGCGCCCACTACTTCTACGACCGGGGCGGCCCGCGCGGCTCGGACCGGATCATCGACGTCACCGCGCACCGCTCGGCGGAGGACGTGTGCCTGGCGGCGGACGCGCTGATCACCGACTACTCGTCCATCATGTTCGACTACGCCAACCTGGACCGGCCGATCGTGATCTACGCCGACGACTGGGAGGTGTACCGGGAGACCCGGGGCGTCTGCTTCGACCTGATGGCCGGGCCGCCGGGCCTGGTCGCCCGGACGCCCGGGGAGCTGGCCGCCGTGTTCCGCGACGGCTCGTACGCCGGCCCCCGGGCCCGGGCGCTGCGGGCCGCGTTCCGGGAGCGGTTCTGCGAGTTCGACGACGGACGGGCCGCCGAGCGGGTGGTGCGCCGGGTGCTGCTCGGCGAACCGCACGAGGCGCTGCCGCCCGTGCTCCCGCTCGCCGAGCGCGTCCCCGCCCCCGCCGCCACCCTCGCAAGGAGCTGACCCGCCGTGCCCCGCTTCAGTGTGATCGTGCCCTGTTACCGGGTGCAGGGCTTCCTGCCCGAGTGCCTGGACTCGGTGCTCGGGCAGTCCTTCGGGGACTTCGAGCTGATCGCCGTGGACGACCGCTCCCCGGACGACTGCGGCGCGATCCTGGACGAGTACGCCCGGCGCGACCCCCGGGTGAAGGTGCTGCACCTGCCGGAGAACGTGGGTCTCGGCAGGGCCCGCAACGCCGGGCTCCCGCACGCCACCGGCGACTACCTGCTCTTCCTGGACAGCGACGACACCCTCACCCCGGGCGCGCTGGAGGCCGTGGCCGCCCGGCTCGCCGAGACCGCCGACCCGGACGTGCTGGTCTTCGACTACGCGCGCACCTACTGGTGGGGCGGCACCCGGCGCAACGTCCTCGCGCACCTGCTCGCCAAGGAGGAGGTGTTCACCGCCGCCGAGTACCCGCCGGTCCTGGACCTGCTGATGGTGGTCTGGAACAAGGCCTACCGCCGGGACTTCGTCACGGAGAACGGCTTCGCCTTCCCGCCGGGCTACTACGAGGACACCCCCTGGACGTTCCCGGTCATGCTCAGCGCCCGCCGGATCGCCGCCCTGGACCGCATCTGCCTGCACTACCGGCAGCGCCGGCAGGGCAACATCCTGTCCACCACCAGCCGCAAGCACTTCGACATCCACGACCAGTACGAGCGGGTCTTCGCGTATCTGGCCGGGCGGCCGGAGCTGGCGTCCTGGCGGCCGTACCTGCACCGCAAGATGGGCGAGCACTGCCTGGACATCCTGGCCAAGCCGGACCGGCTGCCGCCCGCCGACAAGGCGGAGTTCTTCCGGCGCACGGCCCGGATGTTCCGCGCCCACCGGCCCGAGGGCGCCCGGGTGGACGGCGAGGTCGCCG
>NZ_JACBWZ010000713.1 GCF_013870595.1 Streptomyces sp. WELS2
ACGGCCAGCTCGGCCAGGCCCGGGGTCAGCCGGAGTTCGGGGTACGACGTGGACAGCAGCTGTCCGACGCGGTCGAGCCGGAAGCCGTCGACCTTCTCCGTCGACATGCGACCGCCGACGTACGGGGCGGCCTCCAGGACCGCGGTGGTGATTCCGGCGCTGGTCAGCCGGTGAGCGGCCGAGAGGCCGGCGATGCCGGCCCCCACGATGACGACGTCCACCTGGTACGCGGGCTCAAGCACGAGGCCCCTCCTGTGGTTACGCGGCCGGTGGAGGAGCCATGCCTCCGACTGGCGCCACGGTTACCCGAGTTCGGATCGAGGTTAGGGCGGTGATCGGTCGGGAGGAGTCGCGCATCAACAGGGCACGGTCGCATGGAGGTCGCATACGGTCACTTTTGTTCTCCCGTGTTGTCAACCGGCTCATTACGCCGCTCGGATCGCCTCCTCGATGCCGGGGAACGCGAACCGGAACCCCGACTCCAGCAGCCGCCTGGGCACCACCCGCTGACTGCCCAGCACATCCCCGGCCATCTCCCCGAGGACCGCGCGCAGCACCGCGCCGGGCACCGCGCACACCGCCGGCCGGCGCAGCACCCGGCCCATCGCCGCGGTGACCTCACGGTTCGTCAGCGGCTGCGGGGCGGTCAGGTTGAACGGGCCGGACAGGTCGTCCCGGTCGATCAGGTGCCGGATCGCGGCCACCTCGTCGTGCAGCGCGATGTACGACCAGTACTGCCGTCCGTCGCCCAGCCGCCCCCCGAGCCCCGCCCGGAACAGCGGGAACAGCCGCCCCCAGGCGCCACCGCCCCGGGCCACCACCAGACCCGTGCGCAGGAACACCGTCCGCACCCAGGCCTCCACCACGTCGGCCCGGCGTCTGAGCGGGTTCCGCCGCCAGCGCCACAGCCACACCTTCGGACCACGGAACGCCTTCAAGGGCATCCTCCTCACGAGCGCACCGACCGGCCGGACCGCCCTCCCGTACGGGAGGGATCGCTCCGCTGCTCACGACGAGCCGTCACCCCGACGGTCGCACGAGACACCCCTCTTGCGCAGGCGCATGCCGGAACGGAACCGGCCGATCTTCGCCACTGGCCGGCGACATGGGGTGTTACCTGGGCAAACACCCATGCTGGGGGGATTGTCAGTGGTGGGGTGCACACTGGCCGATATCTGACGACTACCCGGACAACGGTGTCCTGGAGGTGATCGGTCATGGCCGAGGTACTGCTCGCGGTGGGAACCCGCAAGGGCCTGTTCATCGGGCGGCGGCGGAGCGGCGGACGCTGGGAGTTCGACGCACGTCCGTACTTCAACGCGCAGGCCGTGTACTCGGTCGCGATCGACACCCGGACGTCCCGGCCCCGGCTGCTGGCGGGCGGCTCCAGCACCCACTGGGGGCCCTCGGTGTTCCACTCCGACGACCTCGGCCGCACCTGGACCGAACCGGCCCGGCCCGCCGTGAGGTTCCCCGAGGACACCGGTGCCTCCCTGGAGCGCGTCTGGCAGCTGCACCCGTCCGCGGCCGAGCCGGACGTGGTGTACGCGGGCACGGAACCGGCCGCGCTGTACCGCTCGGAGGACCGCGGCGAGAGCTTCGTCCTGGTCCGGCCGCTGTGGGAGCACCCGTCCCGGTCCCGGTGGGTGCCGGGCCTGGGCGGCGAGGGCCTGCACACGGTGCTCACCGACGCGCGCGATCCGCGGTCCGTGACGGTGGCCGTCTCGGCGGCGGGGGTGTTCCGCACGACGGACGGCGGTGCGAGCTGGGCGCCGTCCAACTCCGGGGTGTCCGCGGTGTTCCTGCCCGACCCGTATCCGGAGTTCGGCCAGTGCGTGCACAAGATCGCCAGAGACGCGCGCACCCCGGACCGGCTGTACCTCCAGAACCACTGGGGGGTGTACCGCAGCGACGACGCGGGCGCGCGGTGGACCGACATCGGCGCGGACCTGCCGTCCACGTTCGGCTTCGCGGTGGCCGCCCATCCGCACCGGGGCGACACGGCGTACGTCTTCCCGATCGACGCGGACGTCGACCGGGTGCCCGCCGGGCACCGTTGCCGGGTGTTCCGCACGGCCGACGCGGGCCGCTCCTGGGAGCCGCTGGCCGAGGGACTGCCGGAGGCGGACCACTACGGCACGGTGCTGCGGGACGCCCTGTGCACGGACGACCACGACCCCGCCGGGGTGTACTTCGGCAACCGCAACGGCGAGGTGTTCGCCTCCGCCGACGACGGCGACAGCTGGCGGCGGCTGGCCGCCCACCTGCCGGACGTCCTGTGCGTACGGGCGGCGGTGATCGGCTGACCGGCCAGGGATCGGTCCGGCCGGGCTCCCCCGCGCGCACCGGTCGGCGGGGCCGCCGGACGGGCCGGGGCGGGTGGCCGGACCGGGTCGTGCTCCGGCCGTCGGTTGATCGGCGGCGGGTGTACGGCAGTAGGGTGACGCCCGTGGCACCACGACCGTTGCATGAAATCGTCGAACCGGGCTGGGCGAAGGCCCTCGAACCCGTCGCCGGACGGATCGCCGAGATGGGCGACTTCCTGCGCGCGGAGATCGCCGCGGGACGCACGTACCTCCCGTCCGGACCGAACGTCCTGCGGGCCTTCCAGCAGCCCTTCGACGAGGTACGCGTCCTGATCGTCGGTCAGGACCCGTACCCCACGCCCGGGCACGCGGTGGGACTGTCGTTCTCCGTCGCGCCGGAGGTACGCCCGCTGCCGCCCAGCCTGATCAACATCTTCCGCGAGCTGCACGGCGACCTCGGGCTGCCGCAGCCGTCCACCGGGGATCTCACCCCGTGGACGCAGCAGGGCGTCCTGCTGCTCAACAGGGCGCTGACCACCGCGCCGCGCAGCCCGGGGGCGCACCGCGGCAAGGGCTGGGAGGAGGTCACCGAGCAGGCGATCCGGGCCCTGGCGGCCCGCGGGAAACCGCTGGTGTCGATCCTGTGGGGCCGCGACGCCCGCAATCTGCGTCCGCTGCTCGGCAGTCTGCCGGCGGTGGAGTCCGCGCACCCCTCGCCGATGTCGGCCGACCGCGGCTTCTTCGGCTCGCGCCCGTTCAGCCGGGCCAACGACCTGCTGATGCAGCAGGGCGGACAGCCGGTGGACTGGCGTCTGCCGTGACGGCTGCGGGGTATCTCGCCGTGGACTCCGGCGGTTCCGGCCTCCGGGTCGCCGTCGGTGTGCCCGGGCGGGAGCCCTCGGCGCGGGGCGAGACCCGGGAGCCGGTCCGCACC
>NZ_JACBWZ010000714.1 GCF_013870595.1 Streptomyces sp. WELS2
GGCCCATGACGCGGCTGCCCGCACCGCCGCTGCTCGGGTACTCGCGGCCCACCGTCCATGCGTTCGTCCCCCTCGGCATCACGAACAACCCCGTCAGTTTGCCTTGTTCCGGGCGGTTGCGTCAGCCGTGCGAGACACCGATCACAAGGGCACGGCCGCGGGGCACAAGGCCCTCACGCGTTCCACAGGGTCCTCACACCCCTTCCGGCGCCGGGGCCGCGCGATCCGGCCGACGGCTACTCCTGACGGTGCGTCAGGGGCGTGGAGCACAGTGAACCGTCGCGGAACGCGGGATCACCGCCCCGCGCCGGGTCGCCCGTCGCCGGCCGGGCCGAGGAAGACCGGGTTGGTGAGCGCGGCCATCGCCCCCGGTACCGGGCCCAGCGCCGTCTCGTGCCGCACCTCGGCCCGGACGTAGGCCGCGCGGGCCGGGGAGGTGTGCCACTCCACGGCCCCCGTGCCGGACACCGGCAGCGGCTCGCCGGTGAACACCAGGCCCTGGTCGGTGAGGAACCGCACCGCGCAGCGCGGCGCGCCGGACACCTGGAGCCGCACGGTCACCGGGGTGTCCGGGGCCACCGCCAGCCGCTCCCCGATCCCGGCCCGCCCGCCGCCCTCCGCCGTGACGGAGAAGTCCAGCGCGACATGGCGCGACTCGGCCACGTAGGACCGTCCGGCCCGCAGCCCCTCCTGGACGGCCTCGCGGGTCAGGTCGTCGGCGAGGACGACCGTCTGGGGCAGTCCGACCACGTCCGGATCGCGGTGGGCGTCGCTGTTGCCCATCGCGGGCAGCCACGTCCGCTCGCCCCGTGCCGCCGCCACCAGCCGCGCGTCCCAGCCGGCGAGCGCCAGTTCGTCGTCGGGCGTCCACATCCCGTTCCACACCTCCACGGCGTCCGCCTCCGCGAACCCGAACCGCCAGGAGCAGCCCACGCAGTCGCCGTGCGGATGGGCCGGTACGACCAGGCCGCCGGCCCGCCGGATCGCCCGCGCGAAGTGCGCCCAGCGGCCGTCCCGGGCCCGGTAGCGCCAGTCGACGAAGGTGCCCGGGTCGGTGCCGAGCGCGAGCACGTGCCCGTTGCGGGTGGTGATCTCCTCGCCGAGCAGCACCAGCAGGTCGTCGCCGGCCGCGTCGACCCAGTGGCGGTGCGAGGCGTTGGTGTTGTGGTCGGAGCTGTTGACGAAGTCCAGCCCGGCGGCGCGGGCCAGCGCCGCGATCTCGGCGGGGGTGCGGCGGCCGTCGGAGTGCCAGGAGTGCAGGTGGCAGTCGCCCCGGTACCAGTCGCGCCCCCGCCCCCGGGCCCGGCCGGGCGGGTACACCGGCTCGGGGGTCGTACCGGCCGCCCCCTCGGCCAGGGTGACGGTCACCTCGTAGGCCAGCCCCTGCGGGGCCACGGTGTAGGGGCCGAGGGCGATGTGCCAGGTGCCGGGGGTGAGCGGCCCGGGCAGATATCCGGGGGTCGCCGCGTCGGCCCGCACGAAGAACTCGCTGCGCGCCCCGCCCGACCAGCCCCTGAAGCCCCGCCCGCCGATCTCGGTCCCCCGTGGGTCGAACAGCCCGATGTCGAGCGCGTTGCCCGGGGTGCCGGACGGGACGGGTGGTTTGTCGTAGGTGTAGGTGACTTTCAACTCAGCCGTGCCGGGCGGGACTTCGAAGGGGAGGTAGGCGAAGTCGGGTGAGCCGGGTGCGAAGGTGCCGCGCAAGGTCGTCACCCGCCCAAGGTAGGCGCCCCGGAGCGGCGCGGGGAACGTCGCGACCGGCCACACACGGCCCGCGCGTGCCCGGAACGGGCGACCCACCCCGGCGCCCCGTCTCCCGCCGGCGTTGATCACCGCAACCGTATGCTCGAGGGATGACGACTTCCGTGCCCTCCGGAACCGGTCCCACCGAGAACTCCATGCGCCGCGCCCTCAAACGTGCGCGGGACGGCGTCGCCCTCGACGTCGCCGAGGCGGCGGTGCTCCTCCAGGCCCGCGGTGCGGACCTGACGGATCTCGCCGCCTCCGCCGCCCGGGTGCGGGACGCGGGCCTGGAGGCGGCGGGCAGGCCCGGCGTCATCACGTACTCCAAGAGCGTCTTCGTTCCCCTCACCCGGCTGTGCCGGGACAAGTGCCACTACTGCACCTTCGCCACCGTCCCCGGCAAGCTGCGCCGGGCCGGCCACGGGATGTTCATGTCACCCGACGAGGTGCTGGACATCGCCCGCAAGGGTGCCGCCCTCGGCTGCAAGGAAGCCCTGATCACCCTCGGCGACAAGCCGGAGGACCGCTGGCCCGAGGCGCGCGAGTGGCTGGACGCGCACGGCTACGACGACACCATCGCCTACGTCCGCGCCATCTCCATCCGCATCCTGGAGGAGACCGGCCTGCTGCCCCACCTGAACCCGGGCGTCATGACGTGGACGGACTTCCAGCGGCTGAAGCCGGTCGCGCCGAGCATGGGCATGATGCTGGAGACGACCGCCACCCGGCTGTGGTCCGAGCCCGGCGGCCCGCACTTCGGCTCCCCGGACAAGGAACCGGCCGTGCGGCTGCGCGTCCTGGAGGACGCCGGGCGTTCCTCCGTGCCGTTCACCTCCGGCCTGCTGATCGGCATCGGGGAGACGTACGAGGAGCGCGCGGAGTCGTTGTTCGCGCTGCGGAAGGTGGCCCGCGCCTACCACGGCATCCAGGAGCTGATCATCCAGAACTTCCGCGCCAAGCCGGACACGGCGATGCGCGGCATGCCGGACGCCGAACTGGACGACCTGGTCGCCACGGTGGCCGTCGCCCGGCACATCATGGGCCCGGGCGCCTGCCTCCAGGCCCCGCCGAACCTGGTCGACGCCGAGTACGAGCGGCTGATCGGCGCCGGCATCGACGACTGGGGCGGGGTCTCCCCGCTGACCATCGACCACGTCAACCCCGAGCGCCCCTGGCCGCAGATCGAGGAGCTCACCGAGCGGTCCCGGGCGGCCGGCTTCGAGCTGCGCGAACGCCTCTGTGTGTACCCGGAGTTCGTCCGCCGGGGCGAGCCCTGGCTGGACCCGCGGCTGCGTCCGCACGTGTCCGCCCTGGCCGATCCGGAGACGGGCCTGGCCCTGCCGGACGCGGTCGTCCAGGGCCTGCCCTGGCAGGAGCCGGAGGAGGTGTTCACCGCCACCGGCCGCACCGACCTGCACACGGCCGTCGACCGCGAGGTGGACGGGCAACGGCGCACAACCTAACGCGCGGACCGCCGACTGTCTATAAACCGGTCT
>NZ_JACBWZ010000715.1 GCF_013870595.1 Streptomyces sp. WELS2
CACCGGACCTCGCGGACACCGACCCGGGCCGGCTCTTCCCCAACGCGCTGCTGCGCTCGCCCGCGCTCGCGGTCGCCGTCGAACGGGTCGCGGCCGGGTGGGGAGCGAGCGATGCGGCGGTGCTGCTGGGCGCGGCCTCCCACCAACTGGCCAGGATGTCCGGGAGCGACGACATCCTGTTCCAGGTGGTGGTGAGCAACCGCTTCCAGCCGGCCGCCGCCGAGTCGGTCAGCACGATGGCGCAGGAAGCGGTGTTCCTCCTCCCGGACGCGGGCCGGGACTTCCAGGACGCGGTACGGCGGACGCGGTCCGTCTCGTTCAGCGCGTTCCGGCACGCCGGATACGACAAGTGGGCGCTGGACCGCGAGGTGGCGCGGCTCGTCGAGCGGGGTGAGGCCGCCGACCACTCGTGCTGGTGGAACGACACCCGGGACCCGGGCACCGGCCCCTTCGACACCACCGGACGCCCGCGGGCCCCGCTGGCCGAGCTGACCGGCCGCACCGAGCTGAGCTGGCCCACGGAGTTCCTGCCCCGGGCGAACGTCTCCGTGGCGGTGGACGTGCTGACCGCCCCCGGCGCCCTGGAGCTGTGCATGACCGCCGACCCGGCCGTCCTCACCCGCGACGGCATGGAGACCTTCCTGCGCGGGGTCGAGCGGCTGGTCGTCACCGAGGCGATGGCGCTGGAGGAGGCGTGAGCAAGCGGTACGCGGGCATCGCCTGGACGGACACGGGCTACCGGGTCGAGGTCATCGACGGTGCCGGCCGCCGGGTGACCGAACCGAGCGGCTGGGGTGCCGCCCAGGTCGCCGAACTCATCGCCTGGCTGAGGGAACTGGCCCGGGAACAGCCGCTGGCCGCGGTGATCGACAGCACCAACGGCCTGCTCGACGGACCGATGACGGCGGCCGGCCTGGAGGTCTACCGTGCCGATCCCTGGCTGCTGCCGCCCCGGCCGCGGTTCGGCTCCGTCCCGGCCCGCCGACTGGCCGAGCGGGCCCACAGCACCCCGGGCGAGCTGGCCCGGGTGACCGCCGAGAGCGGCACCCTGTCCGGCCGCGCCGACGAGTACTTCGAGGGCGTACGGCGCAGCGAACCGCTCCAGGCGGCGCTGACGGCGGCCGGGCGCTGCCTGGAGCACGGCGACCGTGACACGCCCCGGATCGCGCTCACCTTCGACGACGGCCCCGACCCGGTACAGACCCGCCGGATCCTGGAGATCCTGGACCGCTACGGCGTCCGGGCCACCTTCTTCTGCGTCGGCCACCATGTCGCGGCGCTGCCCGACGAGGTGCGCCGGATCGCCGACGCCGGCCACGAAATCGGAAACCACTCCTGGTCACACCCCTTCCTGCCCGACCTGACCGCGGAGCAGCTGCGCGAACAGCTCGACCGGACGGCGGAGGCGGTGGCCCGGGTGACCGGCGAGGCGCCGACCCGGTTCCGGCCGCCGTACGGCGCGCTGAGCCCGGAGGTGCTGGCCGCGCTCGACGGGCACCCGACCACTCTGACCCTGTGGGACGTGGACTCCCGCGACTGGGCGAGACCGGGACCGGAGCGGATCGCCGCGACCGTCCTGGAGGCCGCCGGACCGGGCTCGGTGGTGCTGATGCACGAGAGCGGCGGCGACCGGCGTCAGACCGTACAGGCCCTCCCCTCGATCATCGAGGGCCTGCTCGAACGCGGCCTGGAACCGGTCCCCGTGGGAGAACTGCCCGCGCCGCCCGGCACCGGCGGCGGCCGGCCGCTCGACCAAGAAGAACACGATCTACGGCTGGAGCGCTGAAGACCCATGAAGGATCGCTCGGCAGACCACACCCCGGCGGTGACGGCCCCGCACGACCAGGACCGGGCCGCCGGGCCGCCGCCGGCCGGGGAACCGGCGATCTGGTCCCGCAACTTCCAGTACTACTTCACCGCCCGCAGCGCCGGCCTGCTCGGCTGGGCCATGCTGCCGGTCGCGGTCTCGGCCGGACTGCTCAGCTCGGGGTACGACCTGAGCACCGCCGGCTACTCGATGGCCTTCCTGGTCGGCCCGTTCGCCGCCCTGGTGCTCTTCGGCGGGGTGCTCGCCGACCGGTTCACCGCCCGCCGGATGATGATCGCCTCCGACCTGGCCAACCTCACCACCCATGTGCTGCTCGCCTTCCTGTTCCTGCACGGCATCGACCACCTCTGGCACCTGTACGGCCTGCTGATGGTGGCCGGCACCGCCAACGCGATGTTCCAGCCGGGCGCTTCCTCGACCGTCCCGCTGGTGGCCCGGGACGTGCAGGGCGCCAACGGTGTGCTGCGCATCTCCGAGGCGCTCACCGCGCTCGGCGGCCCGGCGCTGGCCGGCGTGCTGGTCGGCACCGCCGCCACCGGCTGGGTCATGGTGATCTCCGCCGTCGCCTACGGCACCAGCGCGGGCTGCCTGTTCGCACTGCGGCTCGGCGTGGTGCCCGCGCCGCCGGCCGGCGAGAGCCTGTGGCGCAACCTGGTGGCCGGCTGGTACGAGTTCCGCTCCCGGAGCTGGCTGTGGGGCGTGATCGTGATCTGGATGTTCTTCGCCGTGCTCTCCTGGGGACCGCAGCTGTCGGTCGCCGCCGGGGTGATCGTGCCCGCGCACGGCGCCACCGCCTTCGGCCTGCTCAACTGCGCGTTCGGGGCGGGCACCGTGGCCGGCGGGGTGCTGGCGCTGCGCTACAAGCCGGTCCGTCCGCTCGCCGCCGGGGCGGTGGCGATGCTGGCGTACCCGCTCTACCCGCTCGGCATCGTGCTCGGCTGGCCGGTGTGGCTGCTCGCCGTCGCCCAGGTCGTGGTCGGGATCGGCATCACCTTCTGGGGCGTCATGTGGGCCACCAGCGTGCAGACCCAGGTGCCGGGCGAGGTGCTCAACCGCGTCCACGCCTACGAGGTCGCGGGTTCCGTCGGCATGTTCCCGGTCGGCAGCGCGCTGGCCGGTCCGGCCGCCGGAGCCTTCGGCACCGACCGAGTGCTGCAAGTGGGCATCGTGGTCGCCCTGCTCACCGCCGCCGCGCTGCTGCTGACCCGCCCTATCCGCACCCTGGCCCGGGTACCGGACCGCGCCTGAACGGCGCGGGGCGGTGTGCACGCGCGGTCGGCGAGTCGCACGGCGGGGGCCGGTTCGGGGACGAGCCGGGCGGGCGGATCGCGGACACGGCGACCAGAGCGGCCGATGACCGGAAGGCCATAGTCGGGTGGCTGGCAGCGGCCGAGCTCTGCGGGCGG